>NZ_CFQVBI010000018.1:0-97107 GCF_986095205.1 Megamonas sp.
AAAGAACCGTGGGATGCACGGGGATAGCTTGCTTATGCTTACAACAAAAGTTGTATCGAACAAGAAGCCCCCACTTCTAAGCGATAGCGAAAGTGGTGGGAGTACATCACTCTAGGATAAAGAAGGAGTTTCTTGTGGATATTAATCAAATGCAAACTATTTTACAATCAAATTTGAAACCTAATCGTTATGCTCATTGTCTTGGGGTAATGGATACTGCCATTATTTTAGCAAAACGATTTGGCGTAGATGAAGAAAAAGCTGCTATTGCTGGCTTATTGCACGATTGTGCACGTGAGTTTGCAACCGAAGATTTAATTGCTGAATGTGAAAAACGTCATCTCTATATTACAGATATTGACCGTCAATTACCTATTTTAATGCATGCCCCACTTGGCACTGCTATTGCTAAAGAAAAATATGATGTTCATGATACTGCTATTTTAAAAGCTATCGCTTCTCATACTGTTGGCGGAGCTAATATGTCTAAACTCGACAAAATAGTTTATCTTGCCGATATGATAGAACCTCATCGTAAATTTGAAGGCTTAGATAAACTTCGCAAACAAGCCATGACACAAGACCTTGATACTGTTATGATAAGTGCTTTTGATCAATCCATATTATTTATTATGCGTAAAGGACATACTATTCACCCATATACAGTAGCTGCGCGTAATGAAATTCTCCTCCAACGAGAATTATAATATGCCCCCAAAAAAGATTAAAACTTCAACAAAAACTACGAATAGAAAAACGAAAAAGCCACTTATTAAACGTATACGATTTGGTCGTTTATTGCTTGTACTCATACTTTTATCTAGTATTGTATATGGCTCATATATTGTAATTTCTGAAATTTATTCTTGGGGTAGTTTTAAATATGCTCAATACCAAGAAGCACATCCTAGCAAACCACAAAAACCACCTATTCCACCGCAATTCACTGATAAACGCTTTGAAAATTACACTAATATTTTATTCATTGGTATAGATGATAAACCTGTTGAAGGTATTGCTGAATCTGGTCGTTATGCAGATGCTCTTATGCTTGTAAGTATGGATCATACTAATGGAGAGATACGTTTCTTATCTCTACCTAGAACAATCAAGACCTCTATAGATGGTCGCAAAGACCCAGAATATCTCAGCTTCACTTATTATTATGGTGGTGCACCTTTGACAGTTAATACTGTTTCCCAATTATTAAATATACCAATAACTCAATATGTAGCTTTAGACCGTAAAAGTATAGCTAAATTTGTAGATACTATTGGTGGAATTAATTTATATGTAGAAAATAATATGGATTATGAAGACCCTGTAAGTGGCACTTCTGTCCATCTCACTCAAGGATATCAACATTTAACTGGCGATATGTCTCAACAATATCTCATCTTCCGCAATGATGATTTAGGTGATATTGGTCGTATTCAACGTCAGCAAAAGTTTGCCAAAGCTTTATTTGAAAAAATGATGTCCTTGGAAACAATTCCTACATTGCCAACAATTCTTGATATTTGGGAAAATAATATTGATACTAATATTAACATTTTAGATATCTCTAATCTGATAAATTTATTAGATACTCTTAGCACTACAGAAATAAAAATTAAAATGCTTCCAGGTAATCTCACTCCAACTGGCGATTGGGTACCAGATAATGCCCGCGTGGAACAAGAAATAAATGATATGTTCCCTCCAGTTCCAGAAGATACCGCCAAGGACGCTGAAGAATAACCATAAATAAATTATTATAGAAAGGCAAGTGTTTATATGACCTTAACTTCTCAAGAAAAAAGCCAATTAATAGCAAAAGCTGCTAGCGATAAAAAAGCATTAGATATTATGATTATGAATATGCATGATTTAACTACTACTACTGATTATTTCATCGTATGTAGTGCTACTACAGCAACTCAAGTTCGTGCTATAGCTGACAATATTGAAGATGAAATGACTCAAGCTGGTGAAGAATTCTTGCATAAAGAAGGATATCAAAATGCTGAATGGATATTATTAGACTTTGGAAATTGCGTTGCTCATATCTTCACTGAAGAAGCTCGTCGTTTCTATGGTCTAGAAAGCTTATGGGGCGAAGCTCCTACTGTCGAATACGAAGATTAAATAACGAGGTTAAATAAATATATTGATAGAAAAACAACAAAAAAAATATCAACCAAGTACTGTAGTAACTATGAAAGTCGCACGTGTTGGTGAAATGGGCGCATTTTTAGATGCCCAAACAGGTAATACTAGTGATGATATTTTGTTGCATAAATTACAACAAACCTCTCCTGTAAAGCCTGGCGATAAAGTATCTGTGTTTTTATATAAAGACCCACATGGACGACTTACTGCCAGTATGAGAACTCCTAGAATGCGTGAAGGACAGATTGCTCGTTTAAAAGTAATCAATACTAGCCGTGATGGTGCATTTTTAGATGTCGGTGCTGAACGTGGTATCTTTATGCCATATGCTGGTATGCGAGGAAAATTACAAGTAGGCGAAGTCGTTTGGGCAAAATTATACACAGATAAATCTGGTCGATTAGCTATGACTATGAAAGTAGAAGATGAAATTCGTCGTGCTTCTCGTCCTGCTGACAATGTAAAAGTCGGCGATATGGTTTCTGGCTCTGTTTATAATTTTACAGAACAAGGTGCTTTTATCTTCACAGACGAACGCTTTATCGCTTTTTTAGATAAGCGTGAAATGACTACTAAACCACGTGTTGGACAGACTTTGACTACACGTATTACTTTTATTCGTGATGATGGTCGTATCAATGTTTCTATGCGACCAATCAAAGAAAAAGCTATTAATCTTGATGCTCAAATGCTTTATGATACACTTATGGCTCGAGGTGGCAAAATGCCTTATTGTGATGAAACCGCTTCTGAAGTTATTCGTGAACGCTTTGGTATCAGTAAATCTGCCTTTAAACGTGCATTAGGACATTTAATGAAGGAAGGCAAAGTAGAACAAAAAGATGGTTGGACTTGTTTAATATCACAAGAATAACCTACAAGCTATCTGACATATTTTGCCGGATAGCTTTTTTTGAGCAAGGAAAGGAGAGCATTTTGTGCTTACAATCAAAGAATTTCGCAAAGTATCCTCTATAGAAGAAGCTTATGAATTAAATCAAAAAAAGACTAATCGCATCATTGGCGGTATGTTATGGTTGAAAATGCAAACTGGTAATGTAAATATCGCTATCGATTTATCTGGTTTAAATTTAGATACTATCGAAGAAACTGATACAGAATTTAAAATCGGTGCTATGACAACATTACGCGATTTAGAACTTCATGCTGGTTTAAATCAATATACAAATAACAGCATGAAAGAAGCTATGCGTCATATTGTCGGTGTACAATTTAGAAATCTTGCTACTATTGGTGGTAGTATCTATGGTCGTTATGGATTTTCTGATGTATTGACTGTATTTATGGCTCTTGATGCTTATGTAGAACTTCATCATGCAGGTATCATTCCTATCAGTGAATTTGCTAAAATGCCTTATGATAATGATGTTTTAGTCAATATCATTGTGAAAAAAACTGCTTTAAATTGTGCATATTTATCACATAGACAGACAAAAACAGATTTTCCTGTATTAGCTGTTGCTGTATCTAAACTTCATGACAAATGGCAAGCTGTAATAGGTGCTACTCCTCATCGTGCAGTAATCATTGCTGATGAAGAAAATATCTTAGGTGAAAAAGTATCACCTGAAACTATTGAAGCATTTGCAAATTATGTAAAAGATAATGTAAAAACAGACTCTAATATTCGTGGTTCTGCACAATATCGCAAACATTTAGCATATGTTTTAGTCAAACGTGCTTTAGTATCTATAGGAGGAAATGCTTAATGATTTTAAATGTATGGCTCAATGGGAAAAAAATCAGTGAAGAAATTTCAGCTGATACATTATTGATAGATTTTGTCCGCAAACATGGCTGTAGTAGCGTAAAACGTGGTTGCGACACTTCAAACTGTGGGCTTTGTACTTTATTTGTTGAAGATAAACCTGTATTATCTTGCTCTATGCTCGCTGCTCGTGTTGATGGCAAGCATATAACTACACTTGAAGGACTCCAAGAAGAAGCTCGTGAATTTGGTGCTTTCATTGCCAATCAAGGTGCAGAACAATGCGGTTTTTGCAATCCAGGTTTCATCATGAATGCCATTGCTTTATTTAGAGAAAATCCTAATCCTTCCGATGAAGAAATTCTTGAATATTTAGCTGGTAATCTCTGCCGTTGTTCTGGTTATGAAGGTCAACTTCGTGGTATTCGTGCCTTTTTAGATTATAAAAATGGTAAAACGGAGGAACAAGCATGACTAATTTAGATAATTTAAAATATGTCAATCAACCTATTATGAAATCTGATGCTATGTCACTTGTTACAGGTAAACCTGTATATCTTGATGACGTTGCACCAAAAGATTGCTTGATTGTAAAAGTTTTACGCAGTCCTCATGCCAATGCTATCATTGAAAATATCAATACAACTATAGCTAATAAAGTTCCTGGTATCGAAGCTATTTTCACTTATCAAGATGTATCTCAAAAACGCTTCACTATGGCAGGTCAGACTTATCCTGAACCTAGCCCTTATGACCGTTTGATTTTAGATAAACATGTTCGCTATGTTGGTGACCCTGTAGCTATCGTTGCTGGGGAAAATGAACAAGCTGTAGATAAAGCTTTAAAATTAATCAAAGTTCAATATCAAGTTTTAGAACCATTATTAGATTTCCGTAAGTCTAAAGATAATAAAATTCTCGTTCATCCTGAAGATACATGGCGTTCTCTTGCTCCTGTCGGTGCAGATAATAAGCGCAATCTCTGTGCTTGTGGCTCTGAAGGTGAAGGCGATGTTGATGAAGTATTAAAAAATTGCGATATTGTAGTTGAAGGAACTTATCATACAAAAGCTTGTCAGCAAGCTATGATGGAACCATTCTGCACATACTGCTACATGGATACTTATAATCGCTTAAATATCATAAGCTCCACACAGATTGTATTCCATGTTCGCCGTATCGTAGCTCACGCTCTTGATATTTCTCAGTCAAAAATTCGTGTAACAAAGCCTCGTATCGGTGGCGGTTTTGGTGCAAAACAAACTGTAGTAGCTGAAGTTTTCCCTGCTTTTGTAACTTATAAAACAGGAAAACCTTCTAAAATGATTTTCACTCGTACAGAATGTCAAATAGCTTCTACACCTCGTCATGAAATGGAAGTTTCCGTGCGAATTGGTGCTACAAAAGAAGGTAAAATCCAAGCTATAGATGTATATACACTCTCTAATACTGGTGCTTATGGCGAACATGGTCCAACGACTGTTGGCTTATCTGGTCATAAATCCATTCCACTTTATCGTGGTTTAAAAGCATTTAAATTTGCTTATGATGTAGTATATACAAATGTAATGAGTGCTGGTGCTTATCGTGGCTATGGTGCAACTCAAGGTATCTTCGCTGTAGAAAGTGCTGTTAATGAACTTGCTAGCAAATTAAATATTGACCCTGTAAAACTTCGTGAAATGAACCTTGTCAAAGAAGGCGACGTTATGCCAGCTTATTATGGTGAAACTGCTACAAGCTGTACACTTGACCGCTGTGTAGCTCGCTGTAAAGAAATGATTGGCTGGGACGAAAAATATCCTGCTCGCGATATGGGCAATGGCAAAATCCGCAGTGTTGGTATGGCTATGGCAATGCAAGGCTCTGGTATCACATGTGTTGACGTTGGTTCTGCTACATTAAAATTAAATGATGAAGGAATTTACACTTTATCCATCAGTTCTGCTGATATGGGTACAGGCTGTGATACTATCTTAGCTCAAATAGCAGCAGAAGTATTGATGTGTCCATTAGAAAATATCTCTGTAATCGCAGCTGATACAGATGCAACACCTTATGATTCTGGTTCTTATGCATCTAGTACAACTTATGTAACTGGTAAAGCTGTAGAAAAAACTGCTCTTGGCTTAATCGCTAAAATCAAAGCATTTGGTGCTAATATGCTCAAATGTTCTATTGATGATGTTGATTTTGATGGTAAATCTGTAATCAATATGCATACAAATGAAAGCGTTTCTTTAAATGATATAGCTGTAAGTTCTATGTGCGGTGCAACTCAATCACTTCAACATACTGAATCAAATTCTATGCCATCATCTCCACCACCATTTATGGCTGGCATGGTAGAAATAGAACTTGATAAAGAAACAGGTCATGTAGAAATCCTTGATTACTGTGCTGTAGTTGACTGCGGTACTCCAATCAATCCAAATCTTGCACGTGTACAAACAGAAGGTGGTATCGTTCAAGGTATCGGCATGGCATTATATGAAGATGTAACTTACAATAAAAAAGGTGTTCTTGCTGAAAATTCCTTTATGCAATATAAAGTGCCATCTCGTCTTGATATGGGTAAACTTCGCGTGGAATTTGCTAACAGCTATGAACAATCTGGTCCATTTGGTGCAAAATCCATCGGTGAAATTGTTATCAATACACCTTCACCAGCATTAGCTCATGCGATTTACAATGCTACTGGTGTTTGGTTCAAAGAACTTCCTATCACTAGCGAAAAAATTGCTATGGCTTTATTAAATAAACAAAAATAAGTCATCCATATATAAAATTTTTGAGATTTAAATAGGTTAGATATAATCTAACCTATTTTTTCTTATATATCCATTAGAAAAATCTTGCAACAATCGCAAAAAATAGGTAAAATATAGTTTATATATTTATAGACGGAAAATTTTTAGGAGGAAAAGTCGCATGCGATTACTCGAAGAGAGAATACAAAAAGATGGTATCGTTAGAGAAGGAAATGTTTTAAAAGTTGATAGCTTTTTAAATCACCAAATGGATATCAAATTATTCCGTGAAATAGGTAAAGAATTTAAACGATTATTCGCTAATGAAGAAATTACAAAAATACTCACTATTGAAGCTTCTGGTATAGGTATTGCTTGCATTGTTGCTGAATTTTTTGATGTACCTGTAGTTTTCGCTAAAAAAAGTAAATCTAAAAATATTGCAGGTGCCGTATATACAAGTAAGGTAGAATCTTTCACTCATAATAAAGTTTATGATGTAATTGTTTCTAAAAAATTCTTAACTAAAGAAGATAAAGTATTATTAATTGATGACTTTTTAGCTAATGGAAATGCTTTAAAAGGTCTTATCGAAATCGTAAAATCCGCTGGTGCTGAACTTATTGGTGCTGGTATCGTCATTGAAAAAGGCTTCCAAAAAGGTGGCGCTGATTTACGCGCTCAAGGTGTTCATTTAGAATCTCTTGCTATTGTTGATTCTATGGACGATGTTACAGGTAAAATTAATTTTAGAGAACAATAATATATGTATTTATTATTAAAATAAAAGCATTTAATAATTAGATTTTTGCTCTAACTATTGAATGCTTTTATTTTATTATTAACGAAAATACTTTAAATCCCTTTATAGAGAAATTTTAGGCTAAAAATAAAAAACTTGCTTAAGTCAAAATGTCAAATTATAATATAATTAGTGATAAAAATTTTTAAAATAAAGGTGATTAATATGAGCAATATAGCTGACTTAATTGAAGATTATATCCTACGTCGTCTGGCGGCTGAGCATAATCGCAAAGTAGAATTAAAACGCTCAGATATTGCCGATGAAATATCTTGTGCTCCCTCACAGATAAGTTATGTACTAAGCACACGTTTTACTCAAGACAAAGGTTTCGTTGTCGAATCTCGTCGTGGTCTTGGTGGCTTTATTCGCATTGGTAGAGTTCCACTACAAGATTTAATTTACCAAGATATATTAGCTAAAATAGATGAAGATATCACTTTAGATGAAGTAAATAATATCATTCATTATTTATTTAAACGAGAATTAATCCAAAAACGTGAAGCAGCTTTGCTTTTGCAAACGCTCTCCACTGTATTTGACAAATTAGACGCCAAAGAACGCGTATCTTTTATCAAATCATTAATTATGACTTTGGCTAATTTTAGCTAGATTATTTATAAATAATTTACAAAGGAGGCATTTTTTATGTTATGTGATGAATGCCATAAACATGAAGCTAGTATTTATGTGACTGAAATTACCAGTCAAGGACAAATAGAACATCATCTTTGTGAATTTTGTGCTACAAAATTAGGCCTATTAGCTGAAAAACAAAATGTATTCTCTATAAATGATTTTTTATCTGGAATTTTCAATCATGAACCTAAAACCACTAAACATAGTGATACAAATAATTTAAAAAAACCTCTCATCTGCCCAAGTTGCCATATGAGTTATCAAGATTTTACTAGAACTGGCAAAATAGGTTGCAGTGATTGCTATAAAACTTTTGCCCTCGCTCTAGAACCTTTACTTCGTCGAATTCATGGCTCTAGTACCCATATCGGCAAAATTCCTAATCGCGCTGGTGGCACATTAAGTTTAAAACAAGAAATTTTAAATTTACGCAAACAGATAACTAAATATGTAGAAGCTGAAGAATATGAACAAGCTGCTGTTTTGCGCGACCGCATTAAAGTTTTAGAAAATCAATTACATGCTAAACAAAATTTAGATAAAGGAGTTGACCAAAATGCCTAAATTTACCACTCCTCAATTATCTTGGCTTACTACTTTAGGTAAAGAAGCAGATATTGTTTTAGCAAGCAGAGTTCGCCTCGCTCGTAATTTAAAAAATTTACCATTTCCTAATCGCGCTAATATCAATGATTTAGCTCAAATCAAAGAATTAATCATCCGCTTAATTCCAGCCATAGAAAGTGCTACAGGTCTAAAATTTGACTATTTGGAAATCGATAAATTAACTCATCTTGAACAACAAGTTTTAGTAGAAAAACATCTCATCAGTAAAAAGTTATTGACCAACCCAGAAAATAGATTATTGATTTTGAGCAATGATGCTTCTGTAGCTATCATGGTAAATGAAGATGACCATTTACGCATTCAATGTATGGCTTCAGGCTTAGATTTAAATACACCTTTAGCCAAAGCTTTTGCCATTGATGATGCCATTGAAGCTTATTTAAATATTGCCTTTGATGAAAAAATGGGCTATTTAACAGCTTGCCCTACTAACTTAGGCACAGGTCTTCGTGCTTCTGTCTTACTGCATTTACCTGCACTTGTGATGACTCAACAATTATCAAAAATTGTCAACATTTCACCACAATTAGGCTTGGCTATTCGCAATTTCTTTGGCGAAGATAATGCAGGTAATATTTTCCAAATAGATAATCAATTAACTCTAGGCTTTAAAGAACAAGAATTAATCGATAATCTCAATAGTACCGTAACTGAAATTATCTCTCATGAACGCGAAGCAAGAAAAGCTCTTTTAAATTATTCCCCTGATAAACTCGCTAATCGTGTATGGCGCTCTTTCGGTATTTTAAAATACGCTCGTTTTATCTCGGAAAATGAAATGCTTGATTTAGTAAGTAAAGTGCGCTTAGGCGTTGACCTTGATATCATTGATGAAACAAAACCAGAGCTTTTAAATATCTTATTGATTGCCAGTCAAAAAAATTATATTCAAAACTTACAACAAAATGAAAATATGACACCTCAAGAAATCGATAAACAACGTGCTCATATCATCAGAAAAATATTGCAAGAATTGGCCCCAGATATATCTATGAGCTGATTTTAATTAAAGAAAGGATTTATTTATGCAAGGACGTTTTACTCAATCTGCTATAAAAGTCTTAAAATTAGCTCAATATGAAGCAAAACATTTAAAACATGCTCATGTAGGCACTGAACATATCTTACTTGGTCTATTACATGAAGGTACTAATGTAGCTGCCAAAGCTCTTTCTTCTATAGGTATAGATTTATATACAGTAAGGCAAAGAGTTCATGAATTAGTGGAAAAAGAAGATTTTGACGATCTTGAAACTGAAGAAATAGGCTATTCTCCTGAAGCTAAAACTATCATGGAATATGCTGTCGAACAAGCACAAGCTTTAGGGCATGATTATATTGGCACTGAACACATTTTACTTGGTATCATCTATGATACTGAAAGTATAGCTTGTGAAATTCTCATCTCTTTAGGCGCTGATTTAGATATTATCCATGATGCTATCTTGGATTTATTAAATGAAGATACTTTAAACGATATGCCTAAATTAAATGTCTTTAATGAAAACAAAGCTCCTAAAAAAGATAATAATACCAAAGATAACAAGCTAAAAAATAATTCTGCTACACCTCTATTAGACAAATATGGTAGAGATTTGAATATATTGGCTCAAGAAGAAAAAATTGACCCTGTAATCGGTCGCAATCGTGAAATTGAACGTGTAATTCAAATTTTATCTCGCCGTACTAAAAACAATCCAATTCTCATTGGTGAGCCAGGTGTGGGGAAAACTGCTGTTACAGAAGGATTGGCTCAACGTTTAATCAATGGCAATATTCCTAAAGTCTTAGCTTCTAAACGCATTATTTCTTTAAATATGGCAAGCTTAGTTGCTGGCACTAAATATCGCGGTGATTTTGAAGACAGACTCAAAAAAATCATTGATGAAATCATTGAAAATAAAAATATTATTTTATTCATTGATGAAATGCATACTCTCGTAGGCGCAGGTGCTGCTGAAGGCTCTATGGACGCTGCTAATATTTTAAAACCAGCTCTATCTCGTGGAGAAATCCAGGTAATCGGTGCTACTACTTTAAAAGAGTACAAAAAATATATTGAGAAAGACTCTGCCCTTGAACGACGTTTTCAAACTATCATGGTGAATGAACCTAGCGCCGAAGATGCCATCAGCATTTTAAAAGGCATTCGCAATAAATATGAAGAATTTCACTGTGCCAAAATTACAGATGAAGCTATCAAAGCTGCTGTAAAAATATCTCAGCGCTATATCACAGATAGATTTTTACCAGATAAAGCCATTGATTTAATGGACGAAGCAGCTGCTAAGGTTCGCTTAAAAACAGTAAATATCCCTACAAATATTTCACAATTAGAACAAAAAATTCAAGATTTGAAAAAAGCTAAAGAAAAAGCTATTGATAATCAAGATTATGAATTAGCAGCTACTATCCGCGACCAAGAAATACAAATCAAAGAAGAATTAGCTACTGCTAAAGCAGCATGGGAAACACAAAATAATGCTCAAATAGCTGTAACTGAAGAAGATATTGCCGATGTCGCTACTCTTTGGACTGGTATCCCTGTAAAAAGATTAGTAGCTAAAGAAGCAGATAGACTTTTGCATATTGAAGATATAATTCATAAACGTGTAGTAGGTCAAAATGAAGGTGTAAACGCTGTAGCTAAAGCCATTCGCCGTGCTAGAGCAGGACTTAAAGACCCAAAACGTCCTATAGGTTCATTTTTATTTTTAGGCCCTACTGGTGTAGGTAAAACAGAATTAGCACGTTCATTGGCAGAAGCTATTTTCGGTGATGAATCCGCCATGATACGCTTTGATATGTCCGAATATATGGAAAAACATACAGTATCTCGTATGCTCGGTGCTCCTCCAGGTTATATCGGCTATGATGAAGGCGGTTTATTAACTGACGCTGTTCGTCGCAAACCGTATGCTGTTATTTTATTAGATGAAATCGAAAAAGCCCACCCAGATATTTTCAATATTCTTCTGCAAGTCTTAGATGATGGTCGCCTAACCGACAGCCAAGGCAGAACTGTTGATTTCAAAAACACAGTTATCATCATGACATCAAATGCAGGTGCTTTTAAACTGCAACCACAAAAGACAAATACCATGGGCTTTGCTGTCAATGAAGATAAACAGATTAAACAAAATGCCAAAAAAATCGTCATGGACGAAGTAAAAAGACAATTCAAGCCAGAATTTCTCAATCGTATTGATGAAATAATCATCTTTGAACCACTAACTGATAAAGAATTGACTCAAATCGTTACTTTATTATTAAATGATGTTCAAAAGCGATTAGCTGAAATGGATATTGAATTAATCATCAAAGATGAAGTAAAATCTTATCTCTTAAAACATGGCACTGATACAATCTATGGTGCTAGACCGCTAAAACGTGCAGTTCAACGCTATCTCCAAGACCCACTTGCTGAACAATTATTGCAAAAAAATATAAAATCCATGCAAAAAATAATTGTAGATTGTGTCGATGATAAATTGACTTTTAAAGTTGATGATGTATTGCCTACAGAAAATATCGAAAATCTAACAGATAATTTTGAGGTTACAAATAAATAATGAATAAAGTACAAAAAAATTTTTTAGCTGAAAAATCTTTGATAAAACGCATAAAAAATTTTACTTTAAATTTTTTAATCGCCATTGTTTGGCTAGTAAAATCCATGGCAAAATATCTCAAAAAATATTTACACATTAAATCCAAATAATAAAAAAATTACAAGGAAACTTATTATGGCTAAACGCAAAACCTTATATGTATGTCAAGAATGTGGCTATAGTGTTCCTAAATGGCTTGGCAAATGCCCAGGTTGTGGTCAGTGGAATACTTTAGTTGAAGAATTAGAAGAAGTTACTCCTTCTAATAATCGTGGTTTTAGCCTTAGTACAAATAAAACAAATAGTTCACCTAAACCCATAAAAGAAATTGCTACAGAAGATTTACCTAGATTTAGTGCTGGCTCTGTAGAAATGAACCGCGTTTTAGGTGGAGGTATAATTCCAGGGTCACTTGTCCTCATGGTCGGTGACCCTGGTGTTGGTAAATCCAGTTTGAATTTGCGTATTTGTGCTAATGTAGCTACTACCCATAAAGTTTTATATGTAACAGGTGAAGAAAGTGCTCGTCAAATTCGCATGCGAGCTGATAGATTAAATGCACTTCAAGATAATCTCTTTGTTCTAAGCGAAACAGATTTAGAACGCATTGAACGTCATGTACTTGAAACAAAGCCAGATTTATTAATCATCGATTCCATTCAAACTATTTTTCGCCCTGATGTCCAAAGTGCACCAGGTAGCGTCAGCCAAGTACGTGAATGTTCTGTAAGCTTACTTCGCATTGCCAAACAAAATAATATCTCCATCTTCATCATTGGTCATGTAACCAAAGACGGTACACTTGCAGGCCCTCGTGTACTTGAACATATCGTTGACACAGTACTTTATTTTGAAGGTGAACGCAATGCTGAATATCGCGTCTTACGTGCTGTAAAAAATCGCTTTGGTAATACTAATGAAATCGGTATTTTTGAAATGCGTGAAACTGGTCTTGTTGATGTTCCTGATGCTTCTAAAATGTTTTTATCTGAAGAAAATAGCAATGAATCTGGTACAGTAATCATACCTGCCCTTGAAGGAACTCGACCTCTTTTAGTAGAAATACAATCTCTAGTAGCTCCTACACCATACGTACCGCCACGCAGGACTTCTGACTCTATAGATATCAAAAAAATTCAATTATTATTAGCAGTCTTAGAAAAACGCGTGCATTTAAATATGGGTACTTGTGATGTATATGTAAAAGTAGCAGGTGGCATAAAAATAGATGACCCAGCTGTCGATTTAGCTCTTTGCTGTGCTATGGCTTCAAGTTTTCGCAATCAAAGTATCAAACCTCAAACTATTATCTTTGGTGAGGTCGGACTTTCTGGCGAAGTACGTTCTGTCAGTCAACCGGATATAAGAGTTCGCGAAGCTATTCGCATGGGCTTTACAAATATCATCTTACCTGCCAAAAACTTAGAACGCCTTGAACATTTTGCTTCAAATGTACAAATCCATGGTGTTCGTTATTTAAGTGAAGCCTTAAAAATTGCACTTAACTAGAGGTTTTATCATGAATATAATAATTCGTCCTATAAAAGAGAATGAAATTCCTTTATTAACCGATTTTTTATATGAAGCAATTTTTCTTGCAGATACTGACCAAATTCCACCTAGAACAATAATTCAAGAACCTAGTTTATGGCGTTATATAAATAATTTTGGTAAAGAAAAAGATGACTATTGTTTTATTGCTCAAGTTGATAATTATATAGTAGGTGCTGTATGGATACGCTGTATTCAAGGATTTGGTCATCTGAATGACAATATTCCTGAACTAGCTATGTCCATATACCCTCAATATCGAAATAAAGGTATTGGTACTTCTTTATTAAAAAACTTTTTAACTTTTTTACGGCAAAAAAATTATACTCAAATATCACTATCCGTGCAAAAGAATAATTATGCTGTAAATATGTACAAAAAATTAGGTTTTAAAATCGTTTCTCAAAATCAATCTGAATATATTATGAGTTTATGATTAAAAAATTATAATTTGATTATAATTTTGCAATCTTAATGGACTTTTGTTCATTATTTTAGTAGAATAAATTTATAACACATTCGTAAAGGGGGTTTAATTTCAACAGTGTTATTAAATAGAGTTTTAAAATTTTTTATAACAGTTTTTGCTGTTATCATTGGGGCAACCTTACTAGAGTTTGCTAGTCCTGTTTTAGCCTATATTATTAGTGCTGAATTTTTACAAATTAACCTCGATATTTTAGATATGACTATGATGAATGCTCTATCTATTCTCATCGGTGGTATTATTGGTGGTTCTATTGGATTTATTTCTTCTTCTTATTGTATAAACAAATTACGTATCTTCTCTATATGGGTAGAACGTCAGCTCAGTAAAATGCCAACACATGATGTTGTCGCTGGTGTTTTAGGTTTAGCTATCGGTCTTATTCTTGCTAATCTTTTAGGTGTCGCATTCTCTAGAATTCCTTTAATCGGTCCTTACATTCCAATCATTTTCAGTATTGTCTTTGGTTATTTAGGTTTATATATTACCATAAAGAAACGAAAAGATATTATTGCATTATTACCTTCTCGCATTAAAGAAGATGCTAATAAAAATGATAATAATTCATCTGTGGATAAAATAAAGACAGAATTAAACACTCCATCATATAAATTACTCGATACAAGTGTTATTATTGATGGTAGAATTGCTGATATCTGCAAAACAGGTTTTATTGAAGGTACTTTGTTAATCCCTGTTTTCGTATTGGAAGAATTACAATTCATCGCTGACTCTTCAGATTTACTCAAAAGAACACGCGGTAGACGCGGTCTGGATATCTTAAAACGCATTCAAACAGAATTTGATATGCTTGTAAAAATCGACCATCACGATTATGATGATGTTACAGGTGTTGATTCCAAATTAATCCGTTTAGGACAAGAAATCGGTGCTAAAATCATCACTAACGATTTTAATTTAAACAAAGTTGCTGATTTACAAGGCGTTCAAGTTCTCAATATTAACGAATTAGCTAATGCTATAAAACCAGTAGTTATTCCTGGTGAAACTATGGTAGTAACTGTAGTAAAAGATGGTAAAGAACAAGGGCAAGGTGTTGCTTATTTAGACGACGGTACAATGATTGTTGTTGAAGGTGGTCATAAACATCTCAATGAAACATTAGAAGTTGTTGTTACTTCTGTATTACAGACAGCAGCAGGACGCATGATTTTTGCCAAACCAAAATAAAAACTATGAAAAGACTATGGGGTTTATACTTCGTAGTCTTTTTTTAAGGAGGTATTCTTATGGTTTCTGTTATTTTTCCCGCAGCCGGTCAAGGAAAACGCATGGGACTTGGCTTCAACAAAATTTTCACTGAGCTTTCAGGTAAACCAATCTTAATTCAAACTCTACTTACTTTTTCTCGTTGTGATTGTGTTGATGAATTAATCATTGCTGTCGATATCAACGAGATGGAAATTATCCGCAAAGTCTTAAGTAAAATTCCTAAACTAAAACCTTACAAAATCGTAGCAGGTGGTTCTGAACGTCAATATTCTGTTTATAATGGCTTAATGGCAGTAGACCCTGCTTCTGATATCGTACTTGTTCATGATGCTGCTCGTCCTTTAATTTCTGAAACAGTAATCCAAAATGTAATCAATGAAGTCATGATATCTGGTTCAGCTGTTTGTGCCGTTCCTGTAAAAGATACTACATCTGAAATCAATGAAATGGGCTTTATCGAACGAGTACCAGATAGAAATAAATTATGGGCAATTCAAACACCACAAGGTTTTAAAAAAGAAATTTTAATTGAAGCTCATAAAAAAGCTCAAGAAGATAATTTCTTAGGTACTGATGAAGCTAGCCTTGTTCGTCGCACTAGCCATGCAGTAAAACTCGTTATGGGAGATTATAATAATATCAAAGTTACAACTCCTACAGATTTAGTCATTGCAGAAATGTTATTCGGACAAAAAGTAAAAAATCACGCTAAAATAAAAATCTCTTCATTATTTAATGAAGTCTTCACTAAGGTCTCAAAATAAAAATAATAAATAGAATAGAAAAGAGGTTTAATTATGTCTAGAGTTGGTATAGGCTATGATGTGCATAAATTAGTAACTGACCGCAAACTTATTTTAGGAGGCGTTGATATTCCTCATGAAAAAGGTCTACTTGGTCATTCTGATGCTGATGTATTACTTCATGCAATCTCTGATGCTCTACTTGGTGCTGCTGCTCTTGGTGATATCGGCAAACATTTTCCTGACACAGATGAAAGATTTAAAGGTATCTCCAGCTTAATATTATTAAAACATGTAGGAGAACTTTTACAAGCTAAAAATTATAAAATCAATAATATCGATGCTACGATTGTTGCTCAACGACCAAAATTATTGCCATTCATTCCTACTATGCAAAAAAATGTGGCTGAAACTTTGAATTTACCTATTGAAGATGTCAATATTAAAGCTACTACAGAAGAACGTTTGGGCTTTACAGGTAGTGAAGAAGGTATTTCATCTTATGCTGTTTGTAGCATTGATAAATTAAATTTATAAAAAATTAATTTATCCTTATTTCCCTGCTCAAGTGCTTGCCTTTGTATGGTATAATAGAATTTGCTAAATAAATTTCATAATTATCAATTCATATATTTGGAGGTATCACTAATGTCTGAACAAATCAGAGTTAGATTTGCACCAAGTCCTACTGGTCCATTCCATATTGGTGGGGCAAGAAGTGCATTATTCAACTGGTTATTAGCAAAAAAATACACTGATGGAAAATTTGTTTTACGTATTGAAGATACAGATAGAGTTCGCTCTACAAAAGAATCTGAAGAAAATATCAAAGCTGCTTTAAAATGGCTTGGTCTTGATTGGAATGAAGGTATTGATGTAGGTGGCGAATATGGTCCTTACCGCCAAACTGAACGTTTAGATATTTATAAAAAATTCACTGATAAATTATTAGCTGAAGGTAAAGCTTATTACTGCTATTGCACAGAAGAAGAAATCGAAGCTGAACGTCAAGCTCTTCGTGCACAAAATAAAATGCCTCTTTATGGTGGTCATTGCCGTAACCTTACACCTGAACAAATCGCAAAATACGAAGCTGAAGGTAGAAAACCTGTTATCCGTTTCCGCACTCCTTGCGACCAATCCGTAAATTTTGATGATATGGTTCGTGGAAAAATGAGCTTTGACTCCAACGGTATCGGTGATTTCGTTATCGTTAAAGCTGATGGTATCCCTGTATATAACTACGCAGTAGTAATCGATGATGCTCTAATGCATATCACTCATGTAATCCGTGCAGAAGAACATTTATCCAACACTCCTCGTCAAGTAGTTTTATATGAAGCACTTGGCTTCCCTGTACCAAAATTTGGTCACATTTCTCTTATCTTAGGTAAAGACCATACAAAAATGAGTAAACGTCACGGTGCAACTTCCGTTGAACAATATAAAAACCTTGGATATTTACCTGAAGCAATCGTTAACTTCTTAGCACTTTTAGGCTGGGCTCCTCAAAGTGAACAAGAAATCTTCTCCATTGATGAATTAATCAAAGAATTCTCTATGGACCATGTAGCTAAAAATCCAGCTGTATTCGATATCGACAAATTAAACTGGATCAATGCTCAATACATGAAAAAAATCCCTGCTTCTCAAATCACACAGATGGCTATTCCTCATCTCATCGAAAAAGGCTATATCTTTGATACTCCAGATGAACAAGAAATGGCTAGATTAAATCGCTTCACAGAAGTTATTCGCGATCATTTGAGTTTTGCTGCTCAATATGTAGATTTCGCTGACCTCTATTATAAAGATGATTTCACAGTAGAAGATGATGAATGCAAAGCTGTTCTTGAAGAAGAAACTGCAACTGAAGTTATCACTATGTTTAAAGATAAATTAGCTGAGCTTACAGAATTCACAGCTGAAAATATCCAACCAATTTTCAAACAAATCATGAAAGACTTCAAAGCTAATAAAGGTATAAAATTAGGCGGAAAATCCGTTTATATGCCTATTCGTATTGCTTTAACTGGTCAAATGCATGGCCCTGACCTTGCTGGTCTCGTAGAAGTTTTAGGCTATGAACGTGCAGCAAAACGCATTGAACGCACTTTAGCTTAAATCTAATTAAAATTTATAAAGAAATAATCCATATAACCCAGCTATTTTTTGGCTGGGTTATACGTTATAACGGTGAGCATTATGAACTTATTATCAACTTTAAAAAAAGATATTCGTGTTGTATTTGAGCGTGACCCTGCTGCCAAAAGTATATTTGAAGTTCTCTTATGTTATCCTGGTTTGCATGCTATTTGGCTTTACCGCTTAAGTCATTATTTCTACAAAAAAAATTGGGTAGTCATTCCTCGCTTAATCTCTCATTTAGGTAGATTTTTGACAGGAATTGAAATCCACCCTGGTGCCCAAATAGGTCCTGGTTTATTTATTGACCATGGTTCTGGCATTGTCATTGGCGAAACTACTATTATTGGTAAAAACGTTACCTTATACCAAGGAGTTACTTTAGGTGGTACAGGCAAAGAAAAAGGAAAACGCCACCCTACTATTGGTAACAATGTCGTAGTAGCTTGTGGTGCTAAAGTTTTAGGCTCATTTACTGTAGGCGACCATGCCAAAATTGGTGCTGGTTCTGTCGTTGTAAAACCAGTACCACCATATGCTACTGTTGTAGGTATCCCAGGTAGAGTCATTTTAATCAAAGGTGAAAAAACACAAGTTGAAGAAAAACCTATTTCTCCAAAAATGCGTGAATTAGCCGAAGAACTTGACGTCGATTTATCTCATGATAAATTACCAGATCCTGAATTAGATATGATTAAAACACTTTCTCATCGTATTTCTGATTTACAATTACAATTAGAAAAACTAAAAAAAGAATTGGAGGATTCCAAGAATAATCATGCTTAAAGTTTATAATACTCTAACTAAACAAAAAGAAGAATTTAAACCACTAAAAGAAGGACAAGTAAGCATTTACGTTTGTGGTGTTACACCATACAATCATCCTCATATTGGTAATGCTCGCCCTTTTGTTACTTGGGACGTAATCAAACGCTATTTCACTCATCTTGGCTACAAAGTAAAACATATCCAAAACTTTACTGATGTAGACGATAAAATCATTCGCACTGCTAACCAAGAAGGCGTAAAATGGAGCGATATTTCCACAAGATATATCAACTCTTATTTTGAAGTAATGGATAAACTTCATGTGAAACATGCTGATACTTATCCTAAAGTATCTCAAACTATTCCAGAAATCATTGACATGATATCTGTACTCATTGATAAAGGCTATGCTTATGAATTAAATGGCGATGTTTATTTCAGCGTAGAAAAATTCAAAGGTTATGGTAAATTAAGTGGCCGTAAACTCGAAGATATGATGGCTGGTGCTCGCATTGAAGTTAACGAAAGCAAACACAATCCTATGGACTTTGCTCTTTGGAAAGCAGCAAAACCAGGTGAACCTTTCTGGGAAAGTCCATGGGGCAACGGTCGTCCTGGTTGGCATATTGAATGTTCTACTATGTCTTTAAAATATCTTGGTAAAACATTTGATTTCCATGGTGGCGGCAGCGACTTAATCTTCCCTCATCATGAAAACGAAATTGCTCAATCTCAAGCTTATTGTGGTGATGACCATAGTTTTGCTCGCTATTGGCTACACAATGGATTTATCACAATCAATCAGGAAAAAATGAGTAAATCTCTCGGTAACTTCTTCACTGTAAAAGAAATCCTTGATAAATACCCAGCAGAAGTACTTCGTTTCTTCATCGTATCCACTCATTATCGTAGCCCACTTGATTTCAGTGATGCTCGTCTTGATGAAGCTACAACTAGCTTAAACCGTTTAAAAAATGCTCTTGATAATCTCAAAGAATTAGCTAAAAACACAACTGATGCTACATCTGGTGAAGAACTTATCGCTAAAGCAAAACAGTGCAAACAAAATTTCTTTGAAGCTATGGACGATGATTTCAACACAGCTCTTGCTATTGCAAATATGTTTGACCTTTCTAAAGAAATCAATATCTACTACAATGAAGTAACTTCCGGTAAAGTAGCTTGCAGTAAAGTAGCTGTTGATACTGCTCTTGATGTATTCAGTGAAATGGCTGATATCATTGGTATTTTAGAAGACGATGATAACTCCGCTGATGATGGACTTGTGGATAATCTCATGAATTTAATCATTGATATTCGTCAAAATGCTCGTAAAAATAAAGATTGGGCAACTGCTGATAAAATCCGTGACGAACTTAAAAATATCGGTATTACATTAGAAGATTCTCCTACTGGTGTTCGCTGGAAAAAATAATGAAATTCAAACAATATCAATATTTAAAACAACATCTTTTTGAATTTACAGCACCTGATGAATTAAAAAATCGTTATGAAGATATACCTACACGCAATCTATCTCCGCTTGTTTTAGCCTATGTAGGTGATGCTTATTATCATCTTTATATACGCACAAGATTACTCAATTTTGAACAATCTCGCGTACATCTTTTGAATGATTTCAGCATGAAATTAGTTTCAGCTACGCTTCAAGCACAAGCTTATAAAGCTATCAAAGATGATTTAACTGAAGATGAAACATATGTCTTCAAGCGTGGAAAAAATGCTAAATCACATGCTCCACGTGTAGCTTCAGTCCATGATTATCATATAAGTACAGGATTTGAAGCAGTTTTAGGTTATTTATATCTCAATAAAGATTTTATTCGCTTAGATGAACTTTGTGAAAAATCTTTTATTGCTGTAGCTCAAAATTTATCCCAACAGGAATAATAAATAAAAATAAAGGTACATTTCTTAATTGAAAGTACCTTTATTTTTTATAAATAGATATCATATCTTTATCATTGAAAAATTTTATTTTTTTAGTATAATATAGTTTATATGTGCCCATAGTCTAATGGATAGAACGTTGACCTCCGGAGTCAAAAATACAGGTTCGATTCCTGTTGGGCACACCAATTTCAAGTATCAGCACAGAAAAATCTGTGCTTTTTATTTTAATCTCATTAAATTAAGGAAGTGTTTCTGTTGGATATAAAATGCCCAGTCTGTCGTAGAAAACTTGGTCATGTAGTAAGACCAGAAGCCAAAGGTCGCTTTTTTTGCACTGCTTGTGATTTATGGGTTGCCTTCACTAAAAAAGATGCCAAAATTTCCTATCGCTTGCAACGACCTGGAAGATAAATTCCTCAAAATTAATCTTGAAAAGCACTTCAATTATTAGTATAATGAAGTTTGGCTATGAGGCATATACATATATTTATCTAACTCATAGTTTATTGTATCCGCCTTTTGGCGGTGTTTTATTTTATATTGGAGATGATTTTATGATTAGTACCTCTATCCATCGTGTTAATTTTTATGATACTGATGCTATGGCTGTCGTACATCATTCTAACTACATACGTTGGTTTGAAATTGGCCGTGTTAATTTCTTACGTGAAATCGGTATCACACTTGGCGAAATGATGGAAGATGGCTATGTTTTTCCTATCACCGAAGTGAAATGTAAATATATAGCTTCAGGTAAATTTGATGATGTTTTACGCATAGAAACTACACCTGTAGCTTTAACCAAAGTAAAAATGGAATTCAGCTATAAAATCTATCGCGATTGTGATAATACTTTATTAGTTGAAGGTTTCACTCAAAATGTATTCACAAGCAAAGCTACTGGTCATATAACTCGTTTGCCTGAAAAATACTATACAAAAATGCAAAATGCTTTAAAATAATAACAATAAGGAGCAACAGTAATGGATAGCAATTCACCTATAGGTGTTTTTGATTCTGGTCTTGGAGGCCTCACAGTATTAAAAGAACTAAGACGCCTTTTACCTCATGAAAATTTTATATTTGTCGGAGATTCAGCTCGTGCCCCATATGGTTCACGCACTCCTGAAGAAATCATTTCTTTTCTACAACAATTTATGGATTATTTCCAATCTCGTGGCGTAAAAATGGCAGTTTGTGCTTGCAATACTATGACATCTTATGGTTATCCTTTAATCAAAGACAAAACACCTTTTACTTTAGTTCCTATGAACCCAGCTATCATTCCTGCTGCAAAAGCTTCTGCAAATAAACATATCGGTGTTATCGCTACAGAAGCTACTATTAAAAAAGGTATGCACAGACAAGCTGCCGCGAACCTTGACTCACAAATAAAGGTTTTTGGTGTAGGTTGCCCAAAATTTGTACCATTGATTGAAACAGGTCATATTCATGATGATGCTATTGATGAAGCTGTACAAGAATATGTAGACAAATTTAAAACTAGCGATATTCATTCTTTGATTTTAGGTTGTACACATTATCCTATCATCAGTGAAGTTTTAACAAAACATTTTGGCAAAGATGTTGCTTTAATCAATCCAGCCTTAGAAACAGCTAAAGATGCTGCTACTATACTTACAAAAAATAATTTACTCAATACACAAGAACAATCTGGTTCTCTTGAATTACGCTTTTCTGCCAAACAGAATAATTCTGAAAAAATGGCTGAAATTATTTTAGGTAGTGATATTCCACCTATTACAGATGTAGATTTAACTACATTTGCAAAATAACACAATTGGGGGCATTGATGTGGATTTTATTATCACAATTATTCTATGGATTTTAATTATTTTATTCTTACTCAATGAAGTAATCATTCGTGTTGTTGGTGATGCTATTGTCAACATGAAAGCTAGCGAACATACACCATTTACTGTTGATGAAATCACTCAAGACAGTATTTCACTTAGCACTACTATCAATGTTGCCAATGAAGGTAAACAATGTGCTACAATCATGGACTGTTACGTTCGTCAACTTTTACCATATGAACAATTCGACGGTGTAAAAGTTGAAGCAAAAGCTGAATTAAAAGGCGTTCCTCGTGAAGATGATTATTTTGAAGCTGTATTAATTCAGAAAAAAGAAAGCATTGACATTGTTATTCGCGTTAAATTAATTGACCGCAAAAACAATGATATCAAACAAACACTTACTCATATGGTTGATTTACCACTTGATATCGTTTATCAGCATGCTGCACGTTACCCATGGAAAATCTCCAAAGAAACAATCGTGCTTACATCTGAAGAAATCGCTAAATTAGCAGATATCAAGCTTGCAGATTAATTTATAAGAACTTGCTAATATTTTAAATTTATAACTGTAAAAAAGGAAGGTAAATCATGTCTGAAGTTAAAATTATACCCATTCCGACTCGTATTCTAACAAAAAAAGATGATATTGTAGATACTATCGAAAAATATACAAAAGATAAAATTGGTCCTGATGATGTTATCACTGTAGCTGAAAGCGTTGTGGCTATCACTCAAGGATTATACATTCGTCCTGAAGACCTCAAAATCTCTCATATGGCTCAATTTTGTTGCCGTTTCATTCCAGATTATGGTAGTCTTGCAACTCCTCACGGCATGGAATCATTAATGATTAAAGAAGGTCATTTCCGTGTAGCTGCTGGCTTATTCATCGGCTTCTTAGCAAAATTAGTAGGTAAATCTGGTGTATTCTATCAAATCGCTGGCCGTCAAACAGCTCTTATTGATGATGTAACTGGCACAATGCCACCATTTGATAAATCTATCGTTTATGGCCCTGAAAACACAAAAGAAGTAGTTAATAATTTAAAATCTCGCCTTAACTGCTTTGGTGCTGTAATCGCTGATGTTAACGACTTAAAACGTTCTCGTATCGTAGATGTAACAGATGGCTGTAATGGTCAAATGGTTGCTAAATTACTTATCGATAATCCATTTGGTAACGCATCTCAAAAAACACCAATTGCTATAATTAAAAACTTTAAACAATACCAAGAACAAAATTCTTAATTCAATTATATATAGGCAAAATAAAAAGATGTTTTCAAAAGAAAACATCTTTTTTATTTATTGTCTATCAAAGTTTTTATAGTAATCTCTGAAAATTTTTCTTCAATTATATTTTGAAAATTAGTATAAAATTTTCTTATCGAACAATTATCAACAGCATCTCTACTGCAATAATTATCTTCTTCTAAACAACGATTTATATACATTGTTGGCTCCATCACTTTTACTATATCAAGTAAAGATATCTCTTCTGGCTTTCTCGCCAACAAAAAACCACCATATACACCCGAACGACGTTCTATCAACTCAGCAGCTACCAAGCTACGTGTTATTTTCAATACATATTTTTGAGGAATTTTCATCGTCATAGAGATATCTTTTGAAGATACTACTTCGCCATCTCTATTAGCTAATGCTAAAATAATTCTAATAGCATAGTCTGTTGTAATATTCAACTGCATCGCTTTCTATTTCTCCTTATATAACTCTATATAACTACTTCAAGTTAGTTTATCAGTAAAATATTTTATCTAAAAATTTAACTATAAATCAATATCTAAAAAGCTGTTTTTATTATATTTTAATTATATTTCAAGTCATTAAAAAAACTAATATAAAAAGACCCCACAAGAAGTGGAGCCTTTTCATATTTAAAATTAAAAGTAAAATTATTTAGCAGCAAAGAATTTTTTTGCAACTTCAGCATCGAGGTTGTAAAGTAAAACATCTTCGTCAGTTGGGTTAGCAATACCAAGTTCTTTAAGAGTTTTAACAGTACGTTTTTTGAAGAATTCTTCAGCAACAGCTGGGAAGAGAGCATAAGATAATACATCTTCTTCGCTAGCGTTAGGGAAGCCTTTAGCTGCAAGTTCTGCTTTGAATTTATCCATACCTGGTTCGAGAAGGTCTGCTGGACGGCAAGTAACCAAGTCTTCTTCTTTAATGCCGCATTTTTCAAGAACTTCTGGGTTAACAGGCTGTGGAGTACGACCGAATTCACCACGAGCAAGTTTTTTGAATTCGTCTGGAACCATTTTATAACGTTCGCCAGTCATAACGTTGAATGTAGCCATAGTACCTACAATCTGGCTAGAAGGAGTAACGAGTGGTGGGTAACCAAGGTCAGCACGAACGCGTGGCATTTCATCAAGAAGATCTTGATATTTATCAGCCATGCCCATTTCTTTTAACTGATTAACAAGGTTGGATAACATACCACCTGGAATCTGGAAGTCAAGAACGTTAGGGTTAACATCGAAGTAACCTTTTAAACCAAATTCGTCAATGATTTCTTTTTTAACACCGAGGAAGTGTTTAGCGATTGGAGTCATAGCCTGACGGTCAAGACCTGTATCATATTCAGTACCTTCAAGTGCAGCAACCATAGTTTCTGTACAAGGCTGAGAAGTATCCATAGCGAATGGAGAAAGTGCACAGTCAATTACATCTACACCAGCTTCGATAGCTTTCATGTAAGCCATGGAACCAAAACCGCTAGTATAGTGAGTGTGTAACTGAATAGGAAGTTTTGTGGATGCTTTTAATTCTTTAACGAGTTCATAAGCATCATATGGTTTTAATAAACCAGACATATCTTTAATGCAGATGGAATCAACGCCCATAGCATCAAGTTCTTTAGCTAATTTACCAAATTCAGCAATAGTGTGAGGACCGCCAACTGTGTAAACTAAGCAACCTTGAACTTCTACAGAATGTTCAACTTCAGCTTTAGCTTCTTTAGCAGCTTCTACAGCTGTTTTGAGGTTACGAGTATCATTGAGAGCATCAAAGATACGGAATACACCAATACCATGTTGAGCAGCTTTTTTAACGAAAGCACGAACAACATCATCTGGATATTGGTAGTAACCTAAAAGGTTCTGACCACGAAGCAACATCTGAATAGGAGTTTTAAGATGAGCTTTTAATGTGTCAAGACGTTCCCATGGATCTTCATCAAGGAAACGAAGGCAGCTATCAAATGTAGCTCCGCCCCAAGCTTCTAAAGATTTGTAGCCAATAGCATCGAGAGCTTCGAGCTGTGGAAGCATCTGGGAAAGACGCATACGTGTAGCAAGCAAGGACTGATGGCCATCGCGTAATACTGTTTCAGTAATTTTTACTTTTGCCATAATAAAATAAACACTCCTTCATATATATGCAATTGACAATTCACATATCTATGTGATTTTAAGACATAATGACACTACCTATATTAATTTATAACATAGGATTTAAATATCTATCTTAGAGGTTGTTGCCCCAACCTTTTATATTCATACGCTCTTAAATTAAGAGCATTATGTTATACCAAAGTCATACAACACATATAATATTAATTATATCTATTATATCATATTTTAAGTTTTTATAAAGTATTCTCACAAATAAATCTTTCATACTTATTACTTATGAAATACCCAAAAATTAACCTATGTACAATATAAAAAATAGAACATAACATTCTATTTACAGTATAGGTATTAATAAAACTATTGTCAATGACTTTATGTGATTTTTTTAACATATTTAATGTTATCATAAATTTTATTTATGATAATGAGATTTTATACAGCTTCTAATAAATAATTAATTACTTTTTTGCTTTTCTACTATATCTTTTAGCCACTTGGGCATATCTAATCCATAAATGCATACAAAACAATAAACGGTAATATATGTGTCAATCAAACTATCATGAGCTTTTCCTAAATTTGGACATCTATAATACTGCGCGCAAGATTTCAGGCTAGGCATATTATTATCATTGCTATAAACTCGTGAAAAAGATTTTTGTAAATCATAGATAATAGTATTTTTACCTACAAAAATTTTATCTTTTTTCATAAAGCGCAAATCATTTTCAATGCCATAGCCAATGACCATATCTGCATGTTTAAATAAATTTTTTATTGTTGCTTGATGAGCATTTATCGTAAAACAATCTTTTACCATTTCTGGTGTTATATGGTGTATAGCTTCTGTATCTTTCCACGATTTACATTTTCGTGGCTTTATATACTCATTGAATACCACACCTTTATATAAATCCACAATACTAAATTGCAAAATTTCATCATATCTAGTATTGCCACCAGTCATTTCTAAATCAAAAAATAATATAGAGGGATTTGTTTCTACTGATGCAATATATTCTTGTTTAAAAAACAAATTTTACACATCCTAAATCTCTAAAAATTATACTTTTACTATTCCTTCTTTTTATATAAGATTATTGCCAAAATTAAACCTATAGTCAAAATAACAGTTTCAAATACTACTATACCGCTCCAACCATAATTACTTAAAAAAGTACCACCAATTGTACCAAATGTACTAGCGCCAATATAGTAAAATAGCATATACATCGCAGAAACTTGCGCTTTATCATTTTGACAACTCTGCGGTGCCCACGCACAAGCATTTGAATGCACACCAAAAAAGCCATAAGTAAATATAGCAAGACCTATTATCTTCACGATTAAAGGCATAAATAAAGTCAATAAAATACCAACTAATTGAATAATAACAGAAATCACGATTATTATTCCATGACCATAATGGTCAGATAATGTTCCCATAACGGCTGAACTTACTGAACCTACTAAATAAAGCACAAAGATAAAACCAATTATAGTTTGGCTCAAATTATAAGGTTCTGCCATCAATACATAAGAAATAAAATTATACGTACATACAAAACAGCCCATTACACAAAAAGCTATTAAATATATCATAATTATTTTCTTATTTTGCAATAAACTCAAAAAATCTTTCCATTGTATTTTAATTTTACCATGTTCGATTTTTTTATTTAAAGATGGTGGCAAGAAAATCCACATCATGATTGCACTCAATAAATATAATATACCGGCAATCATCAAGCCCATTCTCCATGAAGCTACATCGGTTAAGGTACTGATTAAAATACGACCAACTAGACCGCCAAGAGGCGTTGCTGCTACATAAACACCAATAGCAGCACCGATTATTTTAGGATTGAATTCCTCATTTATATAAGCTACAGCTAAAGAAGGAAAACCTGCCAATAAAATTCCCTGTACAAAACGCAAAGCCAAAATCAATGCAAATTCTTCTGTAATTGACATCAACAATATCAATATAGAAGAAATCCCCAAAGCAATTACCATGACTTTTTTACGTTCCAAATGTTTGGAAATACTAGCTATCAACAACATTGAAAAAGCCATGCCGATTGTGCCAAAAGACATGGATAAGCTTGCTTGTGTCGGCGTCAAATTAAAATCTTGTGCCAAAATAGGTATAACTGGTTGCAAACAATACTCTGCCCCAAATGCTGCCAAACTACCAAAAAACATCATGATTAATGCACAGGTATATTCTCTAGTACCTTTATCTATTAATCTTGCCATCTTCAAGACCTCTTTTATTTATTTTTCATTAAATTAATTCACGGACAAACTTTATCAATCATGATATTCAACACTTCAATATCTGTTGATTTCATTCCTTCTCGACCAATATATCCTACCGCTCTAATAGTTTTTTCTAAATCATCTTTTATAATACCTTCATCAGCTTGAAATACATCATCATGCATACTCATTGTATGTGCTAAAAGTGCCGCATCTAAAGCTGAAGAAATTTTCGCTGCACAAGAAGGTTTTGCTCCATCACAGATAATACCACTTGTATTAGCTAAAGTATTAATGATAGTATTAGCAATCTGAGTGAAATTACCACCCAACATATAAGTGATAGCTGCACCACAAGCATAACCTGCACTTACTGCCCCACAAAAAGCAGATAATTTTCCTATATATTTCTTTTGATGAATAGCCAATAAATTACTTACAAGCAAAGCTCTATATAATTTTTCCTGAGAAATCTTATACTCATCTGCATACACTACTAAAGGAATTGCCACAGTCATTCCCTGATTGCCACTTCCTGAATTGATTACTACAGGTAATGAACAACCACTCATACGAGCATCAGAACCAGCTGCTGCCATAGCTCTTGCTCGAACAGGTAAACAATCGCCATATAAAGCTAATAAATTAAGCCCTACATTAGCACCAAAATTATTTTTTATACCTTCTCTCGCAATAGCCATATTACAATTTATCTGTCTTGATAATATATCTTGTACATCTTCTAAATTTACAGTATCAGCAAATTCAATAATATCTTTTACATTTAATAAAGCTCTATCCGCTTCGATTTTATCAGCTTGATTATCTATTTTTTTTACTTTATCATATAATACTTCATCATCTTTTACTATTCTTATGATATTAGTATGATAATCAGATACAATGACTTGAGCTTTATGTTCATCTGCTACTACTGTTATATCTATATATAGATTATCTGTATTTTCCACTAAATCGCAACTACAGATTTTAGCTTTTAATAACTGTCTTAATTTTACTCTATCTTCATCAGTTACAGACTCTAAAACTTCCAATTGCATATCAGCATTACCACCGATAATACCGAGTAATGCCGCAGTATCAATACCTTTTAAATCACCAGAATTAGGAACTGTTACACCTTTTACATTTTTAATAATATTACCACTGCATTTTACTATTATTTTTTGCGGAAAGGCTCCCAAAACTTCTCGAGCTTTAGCACCCGCATAAGCTATAGCAATAGGTTCAGTACATCCCAAAGCTGGCACTAATTCCTCTTTTAAAATATTTATATAATTATCGTATATTTTCTGCTCCATTGTATTACGCCAACCTTTCTAGTAAAATTTATATCCCATATAAAAAAAATATCGCAAAATAAACAAAAAGGCAATATATTACAAGAAATTTATAATATATCACCTCTTTGACAAATTCACATACTAATTTTTCTTTATTTCATTATATATATTTTCATCTAAATTACCTAATCTTTTATCAATAATCAAAGCATTCGTTACTGATCCAGATACATTCAACATAGTTCTAGCCATATCAATCAATGGGTCTATAGCCAAAATTGGACCAATCAAACTAAAAGAAGACGCCATGCCCACGCCAGATAAACCTACAGATGCTGCCATTGTCGCAGTTCCCGGAATACCTGCTATACCAAGTGAACCTAATGTTACTACGATTATCGTCATGACGATCATGCTAAAATCCATAACTGTTCCTGTCAAATGGCATACATAGACAATTAATAGTGAAGGAAAAATTCCTGCACAACCTTGCATACCTGCCGTTGTACCAAAACCAGCTACAAAACTTGCTGTCGCTTGATTTACGCCTAATTTTTGCGTCAAAGTTTCAATCGTAATAGGCAAGCACCCTACACTAGAACGAGAAGTAAAGGCTAAAATAAGCAGGGCTAATGATTTTTTCATGTATACAATAGGATTTATGCCATTTACACTCAATGCTATTAATTGAATAATAAACTGTGCAATAATCGCTAAATACAATACAAAAATAAAATGTACTACACTTAAAATACTATCTAAGCCTTTTTGCGCAATAGTATTAGCTAATAGTGCAATTACTGCCCATGGCATATAATCTAAAATCAAAAGCGCCATATTCATCAAAGCTTTATGCAAACCATTGACTAATTTACGCATAAATTCCTCAACTTTTGGCTCATCCGCTTTTATCCACCAAATAGCTCTACCTAAAAAAGCTCCAAAAATAACCATGCCAATGATATTATTTTTTACCATAGCATCAACTAAATTTCCTGGTATCACCCCTCTAAGTGTAGTCGCAACAGAAACAATCTCTTTCGCCTTTGCTTCTGTTGCCACATTTGTCAAAGCATCACCACCAACATTGAAGAAAATACCAAACGCTATACCTACTATAGAAGCTACAGCTACCATAGACATTGTAACTAAAATAGTTTTCTTCACTAAACGGCTCATTTTTTGCTCAGATTTCATATTCACAATGACATGAGCAATAGAAACTATTACAAGTGGTACTACTATCATTTTGATTAAATCAATATAACCATTGCCAAATAATTGTAACCAATTCGTTGTTTCTTTAATAAAAGTAATCTTCATTGGATCATTAGGAAAGCCTGCCATATACTGCATGAGTATACCTAAAATACAGCCAAGACCCATACCAATTAATACCACTAAAGAAAAATCCATTTTACGTTTGCGATAGAGATAATGAATAATACCAAAGAAAATACATAATAAAACCAAAAATCCTACCGTATATATATCACTTATCATCAAAAATGATTGCCAAAAATCGCCATTCATAACCATACCACCTTTCATACTATTTCTATATGATTTATTATAATAACATATAATATGGAAAATTGACAATAACTTTAAATATTCATTTTTTTATTTCTTTACGATATAATATAGATTATCTAATTTTATATAAAAGGGTGATATGATGTTATATTTTGACAGCGATTATTTAGAAGGAGCCCATTCCTCCATTTTAGAAAAACTTGTAACTACTAACTTTGAACAAACTCCTGGTTATGGCAATGATACATATTGCGAATCTGCTCGCGAAAAAATCCGTCAAGCTTGCAACTGTCCTGAAGCACAAGTTCATTTTCTCGTTGGCGGTACACAGACAAATGCTACTGTAATCGATGGTCTATTAAAATCATATGAAGGCGTCATTGGCGTAGATAGCGCTCATATAGAACTTCATGAAGCTGGTGCTATTGAATTTGGTGGACATAAAGTCATCACTTTACCACAAGAAGAAGGTAAACTCAAAGCTAGTGAAGTAGAAAAATATCTCACTAAATTTTATGGTGATGAAAGTTTTGAACATATGACTATTCCTGGAGCTGTATATATCTCCCACCCTACTGAATGGGGTACTTTATATACTAAACAAGAATTAGCCGATTTATCTGCTATCTGCCACAAATACAATCTACCATTATTTTTAGACGGTGCTAGACTCGGTTATGGTCTTGCTTCTTTAAACACTGATGTTACTATGCAAGATATAGCTAAATATTGTGATGTATTTTATATTGGTGGTACAAAAGTTGGTGCATTATTCGGCGAAGCAGTAGTAATCACAAAACCAAATTTAATACCTCATTTCTTCACTATCATCAAACAACATGGCGCATTACTTGCTAAAGGTAGACTACTCGGTATTCAATTTGATACATTATTTACTGATAATCTCTATCTAAAAATCGCTAAAAATGCCATTGAAAAAGCTGAACAATTAAAAGCTATCTTCAAAGAAAAAAATTATAAATTCTTCTTAGAAACAGATACTAATCAACAATTCATCATTTTAGAAGATACTAAATTAAAAGAACTCCGCCAAAAAATCAGCTGTAGCTTCTGGGAAAAATATGACGATACACATACAGTAGTGCGTTTTGCCACTAGCTGGGCAACACCACAATCATCTATTGATACATTAAAAGAAATTTTATAAAAATCTTCATAAAAAAGTAGTTTGATATTATATTTATCAAACTACTCTTTTTTTATTTTACATAACTTTCATTAAAAATTATTTGTGGATTAGCTGTATTTGCATCAAGTGTTATTTCTACATTCAAAGGCAAAAATCCATTTATCGCTCCATGACCTACTGGCATATCATAGACTACAGGAATATTGGCTTTATCCGCATATTGCTTGATTACCTGCATTACAGAATAATCAAATTGTGTCGGCTCTGTTGGTTCACATCTTCGCATATTACCAATGATTAATCCCTTCACTTGCTTTAACACTCCACTTTGCCATAATTGATGAAAACATCTATCTATTACATAGGAGTCCTCGCCGACTTCTTCAATGAATAAAATACAATTTTCACCATTTGGCTGATATTCACTGCCAGATAAGGAAGCTAATACAGATAGATTACCGCCAATGATTTTACCTTTAGCATAACCTTCTTTTAATACTTTCAAACTATGATTATTTGGCAAAACAAATTCATTATTCATACCCAAACTTTCATTTGCCAAACCCAATTTTAATTGATTATCTGTATAATTATAGCCATTGTCATTAATATCTATAACCATAGCCCCATGCACTGGCACTAAATCTGCTTTTTTTATCAATGCCATATGCAATGCCGTTATATCACTATAGCCAATCACCATTTTAGGGTGCTGTTTTATCATTTCATAATTCAATAAATCAAGTATTCGACCACTACCATAACCGCCACGAAGACAAAGTATCGCATCGACTTCATCATCAGCAAAAAAATTATTTAAATCATCAGCTCTCATTTGGTCGCTACCTGCTAAATATCCTGATTGCTGATATAAATTCGGTGATAATTTCACATTATAGCCCCAATTTTGCAATTTATTGATAGCGTCAGCTATATTCATATCTTCAATACCTGAAGCAGGTGCTACTATACCTATACAATCGCCTTGTTTTAGTGCATTTCCCTTCAAACTTTCAGCAAAAACAAATTCACTATGCAAACATAGACCGATGATAAAACATATACTCAAAAAATATTTAAAATAATTTTTCATCACTTCACCTCCAACCAACTATCAATCTTGCTCAACAATATGTTTACGCACCTTCATAGGTGTATCGCCAAAATGCTTTTTAAACAAAGTCCTAAATAATTTATAATTATTAAAACCATGTCTTGATAAAATCATAGACAAACTATCTTTTGTATTGATTAAATCTCGATAAACATAAGCTAATTTCACTTGATTTTGATACTCAATAAAAGTAACACCCATATGCTTTTTAAAAAATCTACAAAAATAATTCGTCTGAAAATGTACTAATTTTGCTATATCCTCTAAAGCTATATTTTGCTTATAATTCTCTTGCAAATATTTCAAAATTATATTCAATCTAGCTAAATCTTTTTTCCTTTGACCTACATTGACATTCATCATTTTCACACTAAAATGAGTCTTCAATTCAAATAACAACGAAAACAATAAACTATTAAACTTCAATAAAAATCCATCTTCCTTTGCGTCATAAACCCTTTTCATTTCCAATAATATAGATTTTACCTTATTTAAACATTCCTGTTTTCTTGGTGTATTTTTACTGTCATTGAGTACAAATATAATCTCTTGTATATCTGGTACAAACTGCTCTAAAAAATCTATAGGAATTTGCAACAAAATAATCGTATTTGTTTCCATCAATTTCATAGAATGAATAGCATTTGCATTGACTAAAACACAATCACCATCATGAAGCAAAAACGATTTATTTTCTATAGTCGCCAATCTCTCGCCCTTGATTAGATAAATAAACTCTATGGATTGATGCCAATGATTAGGTATATAATTACATTTTTCCACCAAAGTACAAAAACGCACCTTCGTTATCTCCGAAAAATCTATATGCTCATAGGCAATATTCTTATTCATATTCTCCATAATTACCTCTTATTATTTTATTTAGTACACTTATTTTAACATAAAAAGAGTTATCTACTAAATCTAGTAAATAACTCTTTAACAACTTATTAATATCAAGCAGATAGCAACTCTATATTGCTATTTTTATTTCTTTCACTCCAACGAATTACTTTTGTTTCATAATTAATAAAAGCTTCTTCAATTCCTTTACCTATAGAATTTTGATCATTTAAAATAACAATTAATTGACTATTATTTCCTCTAACTAATTTGGTATCATTCCACGCAAAAAGAATATTACTCATTGCTGTTTTATTAGGATTGTTAACAGCTTGACATAATCGTTCTGGTTTGGTTTTACTTCTCTGTATCAGAAAATCATAGTTATGTGAAAACCCTGATTTACCCATAAATTGAACATTATCTGTACAATAAATTTCTTTTTCCGCAAAAAATTCTTGCACATCATCTAAAAATAAAGATGAAACTCTTGTTTTAGATAACGAAAACATATCATCTATTCTAAGCATAGCCTGAATAAATAAATGCTTTTTTTGAGGAAAATTATTTATTGGTACTTTTGCTATTAATTCATCACCATCTAATTGAACACCATATTGATACAATATTCTTTGAAGTTGAATTTTACGATTTTTCGTCAACGTGATACCGTGCATTTTTAAATTATTAATAGTCATACTATCATCAGTAAATAAAATTTGATTATCTTCTTGTTTTACATAAAGTTGCAAATAATCATTTGCATTATCTAAATATGGAGTAGTAATCTCATAATACTCTCCTATTTTTTCAAAAGTAATTTCACTCTTTAACCAATCAGTATAATCATTTATTAATTTTTGAATATCCAAGATTACACCTCCCCATAATTATATTAACTCTACTTGATAAATTACATTAGGTTTTTCAATCACATTAAACTTTATCAAAAATGAAATTGTATTCTTTTCAAAATCCTCACTATTTATATCATCAGCAGGAAAAGCCCATTTTAATCCATATTTTTCACTATATATATGCCAATGATTTCCTGTTATTAATTCACCATCTGGATTAGGATGTCTATTTGATGGATTTATATGTAATTCTAACAATACAATCCCATTCTTCATAACACGAGCACCTATATTATATTTCAAACGATTTATTTTCCCTCTAAATATATTAATAACAAAAATATCTTCTTTTGTTTCTCCTTCAACATTAAATTCTATTGATTTTCCTGCTGAGGGAAATTGTACTTGTTCTACTAACGTATTTTTTAACATTTTCAATAATTTTTCTGCTTCTTCTTGAGTGATTTTTATAGAAGCCACATCTATTACCTTCTTTTATTATATAATAAAAATTTATTTTTCTCTAATATATAACCTATCATATCTAAAATAATTTTATTTTTAATTATAATTTTCATTATAACAGATAAATAAAAAAAGACTATCTCTTTTTTTGAGATAGTCTTTCTTAAATTATTTTTCAGCTAAAATCTCTTTTAATAGATTTTCAGCACTTTCTTCATCAGGGTTATTTGTGCCTAACTCACCACGAAAAGCTTTAGCTAGTATTGCTTTTTTCAGTAATTCTATTTTCTCTAATTGCTGTTCTAAATTTTTTATTTTATTATACTTAGCCAATAAATTATCTAAAATATTAACAATTTCCTGTTGTTCTTCAATAGTAGGCACTTTCATTTTATAATTTTCTAAAAAAGTTTTTGGTACACGTTGTTGACCTACAGCTCCTGTCATTTCTCCTTTGGCTTCATCCCTAAAAGTTTTTTGTCTTACAAAATAATGTAAATACTTGTTATTCAATTTATTTTCATCACATCTTAATACATAAAACTCAGTCGAACCAAAGCCTATATCATTTTCTAATTTATCTACTATTGCAGATTTTCCATTTTCCATACAAGGCGTTATTTTCGCAAAAAGTACATCACCTTCACAAAAATTTGTATATCCTTTTTTTACTTCGCCTAGCTTTCGCAATTCCTTTTTTACTATTTTCCCCCAAATATCCGATACACATGGCATAGGAATAAATGATACTATCATATCATCATCAAATTCTTTTGTATTAATCTTTTTAGGATTTATTTTACAAAAATCCATTAATATACCATTTTCCCAACTAGATAAATCAATATTATTTTCTTTTCTCCATTTTACTGTTAATTCACCAGTAAAAGCTTTATGCAGTATTGCCATTTTATTTTGTTCCCATTGAGCTAAAGTATTTTCTATTAATTCCTTTGCTCTATCCAATTTAGCAAATAAAGACTCTATTATATTTACTATTCTTTGCTGTTCATTTATTGGGGATAATGGTACTTCATATAATTGAACTAACTTAGGTTTTGCTCTTGTTAAAGAACCACCTACACCCGATACATTTTCACATAATCTATTTCTAAAATATTCTGATGTAAAATAATATCTTAAAAAACTTTTATTTAATATTTCATTTCTTATGACAATCCATTCTGATGAACATATTTGTCCAAAGTTCGTATGCTGATAAACTTGCCATACTCTATTTATTCTAGGATTTATTTTACATAATAAAATATCATTTTTTTTAACAATATATTTATTAGATCCTATATCCTTACCTATTAATATTTCTGGATATTTATTATCAAAACTTGGTACACTATACAACTCAAACATTTTTTCCATAGCATTTTTAGGATTTAATGTTTCTGATTTATATTTATTTATACTTTCTAATCTTACCCAACACCAATTATTTGGTATTTTATATGGTTGTTCTTCTTTTGGTACTAAGGCATTTTGCAATTTTTCTTCTATGGTTAACTCTATTTGTTTTTTCTTTGCCATTTTAAGCCTCACCATTTTCTAAGGATTTTAATTCATTTACAACTTCACTAAGCAAGGCTTGTGCTTCGGATAAGTCTGCAATCATTTCTTCTGTGCAATCAATAGGATTTGGCAAGTCTTCATAATCTAAGATACTATCATCTTTTATCAAGCCTAAATCAAGGCTATTGCCTTTTTCGGCAATTTGTTCTCTTGTAAATACAGAAAATCTTTCATCTTGTATTTTATGTCTATCTTCTGCTGTATAAGCTTTGATAAAATCGGCAAAATCACTTTTTTTGAGTGGATTTGTTTTACCAAAAGAAGGCATATTCGTTCTTAAATCATAGAACCACACTTCTTTTGTATTATCTTTATCAGTTTTGCCACGTGTGAAAAATAATACATTCGTTTTTACACCTTGAGCATAGAAAATCCCTGTAGGTAATCGCAAAATTGTATGCAGATTGCATTTATCCATTAAATCAGCACGGATTTTTTCGCCATCACCGTCAGCAAATAATACATTATCTGGAAGTACAACACCTGCTCTAGCTTTGCCATTGGCTTTTAAACTACGATAAATATGTTGCAAGAAATTCAACTGTTTATTACTCGTAGGATAAGTGAAGTCATCACGTGTTGCACGTTCACCACCTTTTTTCGTACCAAAAGGAGGATTGGCAAGCACTACATCAAAATCTTTTAATGCTTTTCCTTGATTGGATAATGTATCAGCAAGCATGATATCGCCATCAATATCGTGAAGCATTGCATTCATCAAAGCTAATCTATGTGTATCATGTACTAATTCGCAACCTGTAAAAGCTTCTTTGTATTGAAAATCACTTTGTTCTTCATCTAAATCATCATAATCATCAGTTTGAGATTTTACATAATTATTTGCAGAAATCATAAAGCCAAAAGTTCCGCAAGCTGGATCATTACAACGTTCGCCTGCCTGTGGTGCTACAAGCTCTACAATCACATCAATAAGTACACGAGGGGTAAAATATTGCCCTGCTCCAGATTTTTTCTCATTGGCATTTTTTTCGAGCAAACCTTCATAAAGATTGCCTAAGCCTTCTTCTTTAGCACTGTACCAATCAAGTTCATCTATAGTTTTAATTATTTTTTCTAAATTCTTTGGTTCTTCAATGTTGGTCGCTGAACCTTGATAAATCTCTCTAATTCTGCCTGTAGTATTAGTGCCTAATTTATCTAATAATTCTTTATAGAAATTTTTTAATTCAATACCGCTTTTATTTACTAAATTATCCCAGCGATATACTTCAGGAATATTTGCTTCTACACCTGTTTCTTTTGCCATTTTCAAAAATAAAATATAGGTGAGTTCTGTTACATATTGATGATAAGTTATACCGTCATCTCTTAGTACATTACATAAATTCCAAAGTTTTGCTACTATCTCTTGTGTGTTCAAGCTATTTTTCCTCCATCTTCATATAAATATTGGTTTAATTCTACTATAATTTCTGCTAAATGTCCGCCAAATTTTTTATCAATAGTTTTAAAACCACCTTTTTTTACAAATCTTGTATCTGTATCAAAGGTTTCTTTATTAATTACAGACTCATGCAATAAATATTTCTCTATGCTTTTCAAGAAAGTTTCTTCACTTACAGAAAAATAATGATTTGCTTTCAATTTTTCCATAGCCTTTTTTATACGTTCTTCATGACTAATTCTAGCACTGCCAAGCATACATTGACGAATTATGCTGATGATATCTGCTGTTATCTCTTGATTAGTCATTTGATTTAAAGCTGTATTTAAATGTGTTTGACTAAAACCTTTACTATCTAGTTTTAAGCATAATCTTTTTAAATCTTCACGTTTTAAATCGCTAGGTTTTGTACAGATTAATTTCAAAGCCATTATTTCATTCATATTATCTTTTAAATATTGAGTGAAGCTTTCTATATAATCTTGTGGTTTTTGCGTATTTCCATAATCTCTAGTATGAGATACTACTTCATCTTCACCCTCATAAATAATGCGAGTCTTGCCATGACAAGCATCTTTTTCTTGTAAAAAAGTAAAATAGCTTTCATGCTCTTGTATATAAGAGCTAATTTTTTCTACTGGCAAAGCTCTCAATTCGTCAATAAAATCAGTTGTTGATTTACCTGTCATTGTTTTGAAATCTTTTTTCTTTTTATCGCTCATAGATTGCTGTTTACGATTTAATTTACCGACTAATTGCTCTAATTGATTTTGTTTATACTTCAGTTCATCTGCTGTATATATGCCATTATCTTCTTTTATTTTATTGATGATATCTCCTATGCTGATATTAGGATTTACTACGACAGGTTTCATAGTATTTACACTGTCTAAAGCTTCATATACACCTACAGGATCATAAATCTCAAAACAAGTCTTATCAATTTGCGGACATAGACGAGTTGCCCTGCCTAACATCTGTTCAAATAAAATACGAGATTTCACTCTACGTAAAAATACTAGAGTATCTATCTTCGGCACATCAACACCTGTAGTCAATAAATCTACAGTAACAACAATGGAAGGATCTTTTTCATTTTTAAAACGACGTATATATTCTAAAATACGGTCTTTATTTCCTTGACCTGCACTAGCAGTGATTTTGATAATTGTATCACTAGGAATATTATAATCAGGGCAAATTTCTTTTAAGATTTTTACGATTAAATCTGCATGATTATCGTCAACAGCGAAAATTAATATTTTTCCCTGCTTATCTTCATCTTTTTGATTATTTTTTCGACTGATACTCTCTATGATTTCGATTAAGACTTTGCGGTTAAAATCTTCGGTGATTACTTCACGATTAAATTTATCCACTTCGATATGAACTTCATCTTCTAAGCAAGCTACATTTGTTACCTCTTTTGTAGCTGTATCATAAAGTAACATATTATCGCCTTTATGATAGACTATACCTTCATTGTATAATCTTGTACGAATATTGTGCGGTACATCATGGTCTACTAGAAATCTATCATTAACAGCTTCACGATAAGAATAAGTAAATACTGGTTCGCCGAAAATTTCTGTAGTATGCAGTGCTGGTGTAGCTGTAAGCCCTATTTTGACAGCATCAAAATATTCAATGACATAGCGATATTTACTGATATAATCCTGTTGATTATTATACAAAAGTTCTTCTTCGCTCATTTGTCTATCCAAGATATAACCTCTATGAGCTTCGTCTACAATGATTAAATCAAAATCGCTAACAGACGGCATTTTATTATATTTTTCACCATCTTCATCATTTTGATACAACAATCTTTTAACCATACTTTGTACAGTTGCTATCTGTATTTTAGTTTCTCTATCTATCTGTTTATTATTTAACCCTTTTATATTATAGATTTCATCTAAAGTCATCAATTCTTCAAGCTTTACTTCACGAAAAGTTTCATAAGCTTGCTCGCCTAGACTTGTTCTATCCACTAAAAATAATATGCGATGAAATCTCTTTGTTTTTAAAAATAGATATATCATGCCTAAAATAGTGCGAGTCTTTCCTGTACCTGTAGCCATAGCTAATAAAATATTTTTCTTGCCTGCTACTATAGCATCAACAGTTGCTTTTATCGCATTTACTTGGTAATATCTCAAATTCAAACCTTGCTTATCTACTAAAAAGCCTTGATTATAATTTGTTAATTCACTATTTACTTTTTCTATGTCTAATTGCAATAATTCTTGCAATCCTTCTGGAGATTTAAAACCTCTCAAAGCCACAGGATAATTTAAACTACTGCGTAAATCTCTAAACCAAATACCCGAAGCTGTTTCTATCTGTTTTAAATACGGTCTACCATTTGTCGCAAATACAAAAGGAACTTTATAATCACCATATTGACCAATTAAATATTTTTCATCAATTATAATTTGACTAGCATATTCTTTAGCTTGATAATCCATTACAGATAAAATATCTTTATCTATACTTTTAGCTTCTACTACTGCTACAAGTTTCAAACCAATAAATAACGCATAATCTACATGACCTGTAGTTTTTTTATCTGTCATTGTAGGCCATTCAGCTATTGCCATATTTACATTTTTCTGTGGTCTTGAGCCTTTACTATAGCGAATATTTCTTGTATCTACTTGCCACCCAGCTTCTCTTAGTTGTGCATCAATGATATATCTTGTCTGTTCTTCTGTTAATTTTAATCTATCTGTTGCTGATTTTATTAAATTCAAACGTTTATCTCTTTTAATAACTTTTGCTTTAGAAGCTGTTTGCAATGCAGATTGTGTTAATTGCTGTAATTCGTTTTCTTCAATATTTGTATAATAAATATCTTCTTTTTTAGGCAAAACAAATGGTTTATGTTCATATTTATAATCTCCATAAGTTTGCATAAACCACTCACTAAGCACATAGGCAAATTCTAATAAAAGAGCACAAGGCTTTTCATAATTTTCATGAACAGCTTTATTTCTTGCTTTACGCAAAGCATGTAAAATATTTTTAAGTTGTTCATCAATATAACCTTCACGAATTAAAATATTTATACGATTTACTGCTTTATCTTCTGTCGGTTTTTTTATATTATCATATTCAAAAATTAAATTTACAACAGTTTCCCCTATCATACCTAATTTAATTAGACAAGAATTAGGATCTGTATATAAATATTTTTCTGCTAAATCACCTAAATTTGCTAATACTGGAAATTTTTCTTTTAAAAAATCAAAATTACTCATAATCTATCACCATAAATTATTTTTTATACTTATAATATTTATTATAATATTAAATTCTATCTTTTTACGCAAATAATACACTTATTTTTACATATTAAAAAATTTTTTGAAAATAGCTATATTTAGCAACAATTTTAAGATATAAACTTTCTTCAAATTCATTGACTCTTGATTATAAAGCGTTATAATAATAACCGAAATAAATTTTCACGAAAAAAATTATACAACATTTTATATATATTTTTTAAAATCAGGAGGAATTTCATTATGAAAACTGTTCTTATTATTCGTGCTTTATTAGTAGCTATTGCAAGTTTCATTCTTTCCCTTTATATAAATAATCCAACAATTACTGCTTTAACTTTAGGCATTATTTATTTAGGCTTCTTAGCAAATCTCATCACTTATAGACTTATCACTAAAAGAGATGACGAAGAAGAAGCTTCTTATCACAGCGCACATAGTTTACAATAATATTAATAATATATTGTAGGCTATTATTATACCTCTGACATAAATACACTTATGTCTTCAAATCAAAACCTATATATTAATTTTAATTTGTTTTTTGTGTATAATTTTAATGGAGTTTATTATTGATTTAACTATCTTTAATAAGCTCTTTTTTTATTTCTCTATTTATTTTATTAATTTAATTCTTTAAAGCCAATCTATTGTTAGCCGATTATTGACATAGTATAATCTAAAAATATGAAAATTTATTTATTCTATTTTTAGGAGCGTTACTTTTATGACATTAAAACAATGGATTCAAATTTTTCCCATTTTGTCAGGCATAATGTGGGGTTCAGCTGGCATATTTGTTCGAAAACTAAGTGAATTAGGATTAAATAGCGTCTCTATAGTGGAAACTCGCATTGTTGTTGCTATTATTATTATCATTGCCGGTTTATTATATTTGGATAAATCTCTATTAAAAATAAAATTAAAAGATTTATGGATTTTCCTTTGTGCGGGCATTTTCAGTATGTTAGGTCTAAATCTTTGTTACAATTTTGCTATCAATGAATTAACTCTATCTTTATCCGCTGTTTTATTGAGCCTTGCCCCTATATTTGTACTTATTTTAGCTGATATTCTATTTAAAGAAAAACTCACTTCACAAAAAACTATCTGTGCAATCTTGGCTTTAATCGGCTGTATTTTTTCCAGCGGAGTCCTAGAAGAAGCCGGTGCTATGAAATGGACTACTATCGGAATTATCATTGGCACTTTAGGTGCATTTTTTTATGGCACTTATAGCATTTTTTCAAAAATCGCCATGCTCAAAGGTTATCATTCTTTTACCGTTACAGTTTATAGCTTAATGGCTGTTGGCATAGCTTTATTGCCTTTTACGGATTGGTTAAAAGTTTGGGAAATCATTCAAATTGACCCAGCGCCTATGAGCGGATTTTTATTATTACATTCTTTGCTTACTTCTGTATTGCCATATATTTGCTTTACTGTAGCTTTAAATTATGTCGAAGCTGGCAAAGTTGCCATTTTAGCCTCTGGTGAACCTATAGCTGCTATGCTCTTTGGTATCTTCTTTTATCAAGAAATACCTACTATCTTATCTTTAATCGGTCTATTCACTGTTTTATTTGCCCTAGGATTATTGACCATTCCTTTTACAAAACTAAAAAAAATCTTTAATTAAATAAAACTAATCTACAGATATATTTTTCTTATGAAATCTATATCTGTTTTTTTATTTGACAAATATCTCATCTTTCTTTAAAATGTTAACTAAAATTATAGAAAGGTTGACAATATGAGATATAAAACTTCTACACTTTGTGAAATTGCTATTTTAGTTGCCATGATTTCTATATTAGGCTCAATCAAAATTCCTAATATCATTCCTGGCATTGAATTCCAATTATCAGCTCCACTAGCTGTAGCTATTTGTAGTGTCTTTGGTTTTAAAAAATATATCATCAGTGGCATTTTATCTAGTGTAATCTGTTTAGCTTTAGGTACACAAAATATATTAAATGTAGCTATTGCCATGCAATTTCGTCTAATCGTTGGTCTACTTTTATATTTAGCTCAAAACCATCTTTATATGATAATTTTCGCTGGCCCTATCGCTTCACTCATCGCTAGATTTAGTCTATTTTTCTTTTTAGGCAATCTAGGAGCTTTGACATTTTCCATGATTTTATTTACTATTCCTGGACTTATCTTCACTGCTATAGCTTCCCCTATTTTAGTAAATATCTTAAAGAAAATAATTCATAAAAGGAGATAATATTTATGCTCTATAGTATTCGTATGCGTTCAGCTCAAGGTGGAGCCCATGAACATGGTGGTCATCATATTTCCGGTGCTGAACGTTTGATTACAACACAAGATTTGACTACAATCACAGAAAAATTAATTCAACGAGCTTTAACTCATGAAAAAGGCAGAGCAGATTTTATCCGCCTTACTATTGAAGAAGTCAAACCCAAAGATATCATAACTATTCCCATGCTTAAGATGGAAACGTATACAGCTATTGATGTAAATGATGGACATAAAAATGCTTGTGAATTTCTAGCAAATGCAGGAATTTCCAAAATAGCCATAGATAATGCTATGTCATCTTTATTATCACTACAAGAAAATATGATGCGTGGTGCTATTTTAATTGATGCCACTACTGGAAAACGCTTGGATAATACAGGCATGAGAGGAATTCGCGTCAGTCGCATGGATTTTAAAGATACATTACAAGCAAAAAAACATTTTGATGAATTAGGCTATACAGACAATCATGTACAAGAAGCTCTCGTTTTAGCTAGTAAAGTTTTATCCGCACCAAATGTCGTAGGAGAATTATGTTGGTCTGATGATCCTAATTATATTATCGGTTATGTATCTGCCAATAATATTTATCACCGCATTACTAAAATGAAACCACTACATAGCAGTCAAGGTGGTCGAGTATTTTTTGTAAAAACACCTGTAGATATCACAGCTTTGCAAAATTATCTTGAAAGACAACCCGTACTTGTAGATATTAATTTATAAATTGAAATGGAGTTTATCATGCAAGATAATTTAAATAAATATTTAACTGAAATAGAATTTTTACATCAACAGCAATTATATCGAAAACCTATAACTTATATTCCCATTTCTGCCACTAAAGTTCTAAAAGATAATGAAGAATTTTTGATGATGGCTTCTAATAATTATTTAGGGCTTACACATCACCCACAAGTGAAAAAAGCTGCTATTGATACTATCGAAAAATACGGTACAGGATCTGGTGGCTCACGCTTAATATCTGGCTCTCATATTTTATTTGCCAAATTAGAACAAGCACTTGCTGAGTTTAAATCTACAGAAAAAGCATTGGTCTTTAATACTGGCTATATGGCTAATGTTGGCACTATCAATGCATTGACTAATAATAATGATTACATCATCAGCGACGAATTAAATCACGCAAGTATAATTGATGGCTGTCGACTCAGCAAAGCTAAAACTTTAATTTATCGTCATAAAAATATGGCAGATTTAGAAAATATATTAAAAAATTTGCCATATTCTCATACGAAATTAATCGTTACTGATAGCGTATTTAGTATGGACGGCGATATCGCTCCTTTAGATGAAATAGCTTATTTAGCACATAAATACAATGCTTTAACTATGGTTGATGATGCTCATGCTACAGGAGTTTTGGGCAAAGGTCATGGCAGTGTAGAACATTTTCACCTACAAGGAAAAATTGATATTCAGTTAGGCACTTTAAGCAAAGCCCTCTCTTCTGAAGGTGGCTTTGTCGCTGGCAAAAAAATTCTTATTGAATATCTCATCAATAAGGCTCGCAGTTACATTTTTTCTACAGCATTGACACCAGCAGATATAGCAAGTAGCCTTGAAGCATTATCCCTAATCGCTAACGATAATAGATTAGTAGATAAATTATACGATAATATTTCCTATGTACAAGATTTATTCCGACAAAATAATATAGATATAAACTTAACGACTCCTATCGTGCCTATTATTGTGCATAGCAATGAAAAAGCTCTGCAAATAGCTCAAAAACTCTATGAAAAACATATTATTTTATCTGCTATCCGTCCACCGACAGTCCCACAAAATCAAAGTCGATTGCGTCTTGCTATATCAGCTAGTCATACACAAGAAGATTTAAATTTTGTTATCACTGAATTAATTAAATTACTTTAATATAAAAAGACCTTGATAATACATAAATTATATTATCAAGGTCTTTATTTTTATGCATCTCGTTTATTTAATCTTTTTCCTTCTTCAAGTAAAGGTTTTAAAAATTGCCCTGTGTATGAAGCTTTCACTTTCGTTATATCTTCTGGTGTTCCTTTAGCTACAATAGTACCACCGCGATTGCCACCTTCAGGACCTAAATCAATCAAATAATCTGCTGTTTTAATCACATCAAGATTATGTTCAATGACAACTACAGTATCTCCACCATCAACTAATCGCTGTAATACATCTAAAAGTTGATGAATATCTGCTGTATGCAGTCCTGTTGTCGGTTCATCTAAAATATAAAGAGTTTTGCCTGTACTTCTTCTAGCTAATTCAGAAGCTAATTTTACACGCTGTGCTTCACCGCCAGATAATGTCGTCGCTGGCTGTCCCAATTGAATATAACCAAGTCCTACATCTTGTAATACTTTCATATAGCGATAAATTTTAGGTATATTTTCAAAAAATACACAGCCTTCATCAACTGTCATATTGAGTACATCAGATATTGTTTTTCCTTTATATTTTACTTCTAAAGTTTCACGATTATATCTCGCTCCCTTACAAACTTCACATGGAACATATACATCTGGTAAAAAGTGCATTTCGATTTTTATAATGCCATCACCATGACAAGCTTCACAACGTCCACCTTTGACGTTGAAACTAAAACGACCAGGTTTATATCCTCTTATCTTCGCTTCATTAGTTTGACTGAATAATTCACGAATGCTATCAAATACACCTGTATATGTCGCAGGATTAGAGCGAGGTGTTCTACCTATTGGCGATTGGTCAATATTGATGATTTTGTCTATATTTTCAATGCCTTTTATCTCTTTATGTTTACCTGGTTTTCCTTTTATTGTATATAATTTACTTGCTAAACCTTTATACAATATTTCATTTACCAAAGTAGATTTTCCAGAACCAGAAACACCTGTTACTACAGTAAATACACCTAATGGAAATTTTACATTTATATTTTTTAAATTATTTTCTTTAGCGCCGACAACTTCGATAAAATTGCCATTGCCTTTTCTTCGCTCTTTTGGTACTGGTATATATTTTCTACGACTTAAATATTGCCCTGTTATTGAATTTAAATTTTGCTTGATTTCTTCAACAGTTCCTTGAGCTACTACTTCACCGCCACCAGCTCCTGCTTTTGGCCCTATATCAATAATACAATCTGCTGCATACATAGTATCTTCATCATGTTCTACCACAATCAAAGTATTTCCTAAATCACGAAGATGTTTTAATGTAGCTAATAATCTATTATTATCTCTTTGATGAAGTCCTATACTAGGTTCATCTAAAATATATAATACACCGACTAAACCTGAACCAATCTGTGTAGCTAAGCGAATACGCTGAGCTTCCCCACCAGATAAAGTGCCTGCTGCTCTAGATAATGTTAAATATTCTAACCCTACATCTAGTAAAAAGCCTAATCTAGCATGAAGTTCTTTCATGATCTGTTTAGCAATGATTTCTTCACGCTCAGTGAATTTTAGATTTTTGAAAAATTCACTAGCTTCAGCGATAGTCATATCTGTTACTTGTTTTATATTTTTATCGCCAATAGTGATGGACAATACTTCTGGTTTTAACCTTGCCCCTTTACATTTTGGACATGGTGTAGTGCTCATATATGCTTCATATGATTCTCGCATTATATCTGAATTAGTTTCTTTATAACGACGCTCAAGCATAGGCATTACACCTTCAAATGGTGAAAAATACTCTTTATATTCATCATACATATTCACATATGAATAATTAAATCTTTCTTCACCTGAACCATTTATCAAATACTCTTGAATGTTTTTATCGATTTCATTCCATGGAGTATTTAAAGTATAACCATATTTTTTTAATACAGCTTCAATCTGTACCATAGCATAAGAAGCTGGATTTTTAGATAATGGTGCAAATAAACCTTCTGCTGGGCTTAAATTTTTATTAGGCATTACTAAATCTATATCAAATTGTTGATGACTGCCAAGTCCACTACATTCAGGACAAGCCCCATATGGACTATTAAATGAAAACATACGCGGAGCAATCTCTGGCAGACTGATACCACAATCTATACAAGCAAAATTTTGACTAAACATCAATAATTCACCATCAACTACTTGTACATAGACAATTCCTTCACCTATATCTAAAGCAGTTTCAAGTGAATCTGCTAAACGTTGTTCAATGCCTTCACGCACAATCAAGCGGTCGATTACAACTTCAATCGTATGTTTTTTATTTTTTTCTAGATTGATTTCTTCATTAATATCTATAACTTCGCCATCAATGCGTACACGCACATAACCCTCTTTGCGAATTTGTTCCAATACTTTTTTATGTTCGCCTTTTTTCCCACGAATGATTTGTGCCATGATCAATAATTTACTGCGTTCTGGCAAACTCATGATATTATCTACCATTTGGTCTACTGTCTGCTGAGTGATAGGTTTACCACATTTTGGACAATGAGGTTTTCCCACTCTAGCAAATAATAAACGCAAATAATCGTAAATCTCGGTAACTGTTCCCACTGTAGAACGAGGATTATGACTTGTTGTCTTTTGGTCAATAGATATAGCTGGAGATAGTCCTTCTATATAATCGACATCTGGTTTATCCATCTGCCCCAAAAATTGTCTAGCATATGCAGATAAAGACTCTACATAACGACGTTGACCTTCGGCATATATCGTATCAAAAGCTAATGAAGATTTTCCACTGCCACTCAATCCTGTTACTACTACTAATTTATCACGAGGAATTTTTACATCTATATTTTTTAAATTATGAGCTCTTGCTCCTTTTACTGTTATAAAATCAGACAAAATATATCCTCCTTATTTATATTATTATCAAATTTAAAATCATTTATAAATCCTAGTTTTATACTATTAATTATATCATATTAATAATAATTATTAAATAAGAATTTATTTTTGATATTTGCAAACTTTTATTGATTAACGATAGCTTTATAAAATAAAAAAAGTGCAGAAAATAAATTTCTGCACTTTTATATTATTTTAATCTACATTTTAAATCACTTATTAATAAGCATAACCCTGAGCAAGCATAGCATCTGCTACTTTTAAGAAACCAGCAATGTTCGCACCTACTACGAGGTTACCTTCAAAGCCATATTCTTTTGCAGTTGTTGCTGCATTTTTATAGATATTTACCATGATTGCATGTAATTTTGCATCTACTTCTTCAAATGTCCAGCTTAAACGTTCGCTGTTCTGGCTCATTTCAAGACCGGAAGTAGCAACACCGCCAGCATTTGCAGCTTTTGCAGGAGCAAAGAGAACTTTATTATCTAAGAAATAGTTGATTGCATCAATAGTGGAAGGCATATTTGCACCTTCACCAACAACTTTACAGCCGTTAGCTACAAGAGCTTTTGCGGATTCAAGATCAATTTCATTTTGAGTTGCACAAGGAAGAGCAATATCGCATTTAACAGTCCAAATACCTTTGCATCCTTCATAATACTGTGCACCTTCAACAAGATTTGCATATTCTTTAATACGTTTGCGTTCAACTTCTTTAAGCTGTTTTACAACATCAAGTTTGATACCAGCTTCATCTACTACATAACCATTGGAATCGCTCATAGCAATAACTTTTGCCCCTAATTCCATAGCTTTTTCAGCAGCATAAATAGCAACGTTACCAGAACCAGATACTACAACTTCTTTACCAGCAAAAGATGTATTACTATCTTTTAACATTTCTTCAACGAAATAGCATAAACCATAACCAGTTGCTTCAGTTCTTACTAAAGAACCACCGAAGGATAAACCTTTACCAGTTAATACACCAGTGAATTCGTTGCGAAGACGTTTGTATTGACCAAATAAGTAACCAACTTCACGAGCACCAACGCCGATATCACCAGCAGGAACGTCAGTATCTGCACCGATATGTTTTGCAAGTTCAGTCATGAAGCTTTGGCAGAAACGCATGATTTCCATATCAGATTTACCTTTTGGATCGAAATCACTACCGCCTTTACCGCCACCCATAGGAAGAGTAGTCAAAGAATTTTTCAATACTTGTTCAAAACCTAAGAATTTAATTACAGAAGCGCATACGGAAGGATGTAAACGAAGACCACCTTTGTATGGTCCAATAGCAGAGTTAAATTGTACTCTATAGCCACGATTTACTTGTACGTTACCATTATCATCAACCCATGTTACACGGAAAGTAATCATACGTTCAGGCTCAACCATGCGTTCAATAATATTAGCTTTTTCATAAGCAGGATTTTTTTCAATTGCAGGTGTAATAGATTCTAAAACTTCATAAACTGCTTGTTGGAATTCTGCTTCGTTTGGATTTTTAGCTACTACTTTGTCGTAAACTTTCTGTAAATATGCGTTTTTTAAACTCATGATTAAACCACAACTCCTTGATAGAAATATCTTTATTCACAAATCATAAAAAAAAAAATAAAATAGGTATATAAATTTTACTTATATACCTTTTCTGTATTTAACGTAAATCATTATAGCACGTCATTTTTATTTTGCATAGATATTTTTTACAAATTTACAATTAAATACTGTATACAGTATTTCCAAACTCCATTATAGCAGGTATTTATCACGTATTTTGGCTCTTGTGTACAGTATGATATAATAGATAATAATTTAATTATTATACAGAAAAGATGTGTTATCATGAATAAATTACAAAATTATCTAAATGATTATGTACAAAAATTAGATGGAGATTGGTCTTATTTAATCTGCAATCTGAAAAATCCCCAAGAAACAATTGGCTTAAATGAAAATCACCTTCATAAATCAGCTAGTATGATTAAAGTTCTTATTTTAGCTACATTATGCGCTAGTGATTTAGATTTTAATGAAAAAATCTCTATTGATTATGTACCACATGTTGAAGGTGGTGGCGCATTACAAGAAATGGATAGCGATACAAAAGTCAGCATCAAAGCTCTTGCTAGTCTAATGATTGTCCTTAGTGATAATTTAGCTACAAATATTCTCATAAAAAAATTAGGTATGCATAATATTCAAGCTTATGCTGATAAATTAAATTTAAAAAAGACAAAAATTCAACGTTATATGATGGATTTTGAAGCAAGTAAGCAAGGTAGAGAAAATTATTTAACTGTAAATGATTACCATAAATTACTTTGTCATATCTATGATAATCGTCATTTAGCAAGATTTAATATCGCATGGCAAATCTTAGCTCGCCAACAATTTAGAGACCGCATTCCTTATTATTGGGATGAGGATATCATATTCCATCATAAAACAGGTATGCTTGATTTTGTCGAACATGATGGTGGTATTTTAGAAGCAGATTTTGGCACTTATAGTATTATTATTTTTGCTTCTAATTTAAAATCAAATGCTATCGGTGGTCGTGAAATGGGAAAACTAGGGCAATATATTTATAATTATCTAGCACAAAAATAAATTTGATTATTTAATTATTAAAGGACTGATTATATGTTTAAAATTATTTCACCTAAATTAATTTTAATTTCTATATTCATAGTATATAGTTTCCTCATCAGTGGTTGTAGTGATGAAGCTATGACTGATGATACTGTTCGCTATGCTTTAGAAAGCGAACCGTCTACTTTAGACCCTGCTAAAAGTACAGCTCTCGCTGAATCAAATGTAGAGCTCGCTTTATTTGAAGGTTTGACTCGTTTAGATGAACATGAACAACCTCAACCAGCAGCAGCTAAAAGTTGGGATATTTCCCCAGATGGCACAGAATACACATTCCATTTGCGTGATAATCTTCTCTGGAATGATGGTACACCTCTTACTGCTCATGATTTTGAATATGCATGGAAACGTGTACTTGACCCTCAAACAGCTTCTGAAAATGCTTATATGATGTATCCATTAAATAATGGTGAAGCCTTTTTCAAACAAGAAGTATCGGCTGACCAAGTAGGTGTAAAAGCTTTAGATGATAAAACTTTATATGTAAAATTAAAAGCACCTATCACATATTTTTTAAATTTAACTGCCTTTCATGCTTATTATCCCGTACCACGTCATATTGTTGAAAAAGACCCTGAAATCTGGGCAGCTAATGATAAAATTGTTTCTAATGGCCCTTTCATTTTAACTCATTGGATACATTCTAATCAATTACAATTTGTCAAAAATGATAAATATTGGGATAAAGATAAAGTTAAACTTGAAAATATGCAATGGCCTATCAGTGAATCTCAATCCACTCGTGTTTCTATGGTAGAAAGTGGTCAAGCTAATATCACTGTAGAACCGCCAATCTCTGAACAAGAACGCTTGACTAAAGAAGGCTTATTCAAAATGAGTCCTTATTTAGGTTCTTATTATTATAGTTTCAATACACAAAAAGCTCCATTTGATAATCCTCTAGTGCGTAAAGCTTTTTCTATGGCTGTAGATAGAGAAAAACTTGTCAACAATGTAATTAAAGGTGGCAAAGAACCAGCTTATGCTTGGGTTCCGCCAGGGCTTACTAATCCTATAACTAAACAAGATTTTCGCCGTGAAGGTGGCAATCTCGTAGAATACAATCCACAAAAAGCAAGAGAATTACTCAGTGAAGCCGGATATCCAAATGGCGAAGGTCTGCCTCCTATAACTATTTTATATAATACAAATGAAATGCATAAAGCTGTAGCTGAAGTAATCCAAGCTATGTGGAAAGAAAATTTAAACGTCAATGTAGAACTTTTAAATCAAGAATCAAAAGTGTATTTAGACGCTAGAAATACAGGAAATTTCCAAGTAGCTCGTGCTTCATGGATTGGAGATTATGCCGACCCTATGACTTTTATGGACGTATATCTTGATGAAAATAACGATGGTCAATATCACAATCCACTTTATAATGATTTAGTTCGTAAAGCTCAAAATACAAATAATCAAGAAATTCGCATGCAAGCAATGCATGAAGCTGAAAAAATCTTGATGGACGATGCTGTTGTATTACCGATTTATTACACTACTCAACCTTATATAGCTCAACCTTATGTAAAAAATTATCGCTGGTCAATATTAGGCACTATCGATTTTAAAGAAGCATATATCGAAAATTCCCATGAAAAAGCTTCCGAAAAATAAATCTTATAAGTAAAACCATTATATATTTAAATATAATGGTTTTTTCTTTTATATTTTCAATAAAGTCAAAACATTTAATTGACTCATACTTATTCAAATGCTATTCTAATAATTAGATTTATTAATAATATTTATGAATAAAGGAGGCTTCCTTTATGATGAAGACTCGCCACAAAGGCAAAATTCTTGGCATTGGTAGTTGTATTGGCATCATAGCGCCAGCTACTGCTTGTGCAGATTTTGATTATACTCCTGGCATTGAACTTTTACATCAATGGGGTTATAAAACAAAAATCTCCAAAACTTTAAAAACAAATGAAGGTTATCTCGCAGGTTCTGATAAATTGCGAGCAAGTGAACTCAATAAATTTTTTGCTGATGATGAAGTTGATGCTATCTTATGTTTTGGTGGTGGCTATGGTTGTACACGTATTCTTGATTTATTAGATTACGATTTAATCCGCAAACACCCAAAATTATTAATAGGTTTTAGCGATGTTACAGCTCTTCATACTGCTATTGGACAAAATAGCCGACTTGTTACTATTCATGGACCTATGCTCAAAACTTTATCACGAAAACCTACACAATATACGATTTCTTCTTTTTGTCGTGGTCTTCGCATGTCTGTTCCACTCGGTGCTTTTCCACTACCTAAAAAACATGATTTAGAATCATTTTATCCAGGTAGAGCATTTGGTAAGTTAATCGGTGGCAATCTAAGCGTTATCACTTCTCTTTGCGGTACTCCTTATGAATTAAAAGGGGAAAATAGTATTTTATTCTTAGAAGATATCGGTGAAGATGCTTATGCTATCGACCGCATGCTTCGTCAACTTTGGCAAAACGGTTTACTAAAAGACATCAAAGGTTTAATCTTCGGCAATTTTTCTCACTGCCAACCAAATAAACAAGAACCTTATGAATTTACTGTTAAAGAAGTTTTAGAGCAGTATGCTAATTTAACCAAAGTTCCTACTGTTTATAATTTCCCAGCAGGGCATGAACGCACAAATGCATTTTTGCCATTAGGTGTAAATGCTACTATTAATATTACTGAGGATAATATTAATTTCTTTATCAGTGAATCGCACTGCAAATTACGTTAATTCTATTAATTTCATCAATTAATTTTATTTTTAGAAAGATTTTATTTATGTACAAACAAGATTTAAAACAATTAGTCTGTCAAGAAATTGATAAACTCGAACCCGTCTTATCCAAACTTGCTGATTATCTTCATCAACATCCTGAAATCAGTATGCAAGAAATAAAAGCGGTAAATTATCTCAAAAAACTTTTAGAAGAATTTCAATTTATATTCACGCCTATTCTCAAAGACACATTTTCTACTGCTTTTATTGCTACTAAAGGAAATGGAGATAAAAAAATCGGCTTTTTAGCTGAATATGATGCCCTTCCTGATATTGGCCATGGCTGTGGTCATAATCTCATTTCTTTGATGAGTCTAGGGGCTGGATTAGCTTTCAATGCTGTAACAGATAAAATTGCTCAAACAGTAATCTTCGGCTGTCCTGCTGAAGAAACTATTGGTGCTAAATTAAACATTGCCGATAATGGTTATTTTAATGATTTACAAGCATGTTTAATCATTCACCCTGATGATAAAACAACTATCGGTGGCACATCATTTGCTACTCACCCTTTAGAAATAACATTTCTAGGCAAAGAAGCTCATGTAGCTGACCCTGTATATCACGGTATCAATGCTTTAGATGCACTTGTAGATTTTTATCAAGAATTTAAAAAGCTTAAGCAAAGCTTTACTAAACCTAATATCATTGGCACAATTATCACAGATGGTGGCATAGCTCCTAATATCATTCCAGCTAAAGCTACACTAAGAGCTACTATTCGCAGTCTTGATACAGATTATTTAGAAGAAGTCATGCTTCCACAAATAAAAAAATTAGCACAAAAAATAGCGCTAAAACATCAAACACAGTTAAAAATGTATCACTATGAGCCACTTTATAAAAACTTGCGCAGTGATAAACTATTAAATCAATATTATCAAGAAAATTTCTCTCTACTTGGCGAAAAATATACTCTACTTCCTAATGATTTTGCTGATGGCTCTACTGATGTAGGCAATGTCAGTCATGTTACTAGAACTTGTCAACCTACTATTTGCATTGGCAATAATTTATTTGTTCACACTTTAGAATTTGCTAATGCCAGTGGTTCTGAATATGCGAAAAAACAAGCATTAATCGGTGCTAAAGCTATGGCAATGACTGCTATTGATGTGCTATTTGAAAAATAATCATATTTTGAGGTCTTATTCATTATGAAAATCATAAAAATTCAAATCGGTAAAGTCAAAATTCCCTTAAAAAAACCTTTTATAACAGCCCTGCGCCGTGTTGACTTTGCCGAAGATATCATCATAAAAATAATCACTGATACAGGCAATATAGGTTTTGGCAATGCTCCGCCAACTGCTGTCATCACAGGAGATAGTCAAGCGTCTGTAGTCTCTGCCATTCATGATATCATTGCACCTAAATTAATTGGCTTAGATATTTGCGAATTAGAAACTATCTGCAATCAAATTGATAAAGCAATGCTTCATAATTCTTCTGCTAAAGCTGCTATAGATATTGCCATTTATGATTTATTCGCTCAAATGTGCAATTTGCCATTATATAAATTATTAGGTGGCTATCGTACAGATATAAAATCTGATTTAACAATTAGCTTACGCGAACCTGAAATCATGGCTCAAGATGCGCTTGAAGCCGTAAATAATGGTTATACTGACTTAAAAATCAAAGTTGGCAACGACTCAGCTTTAGATTTTAAACGCATTGTTGCTATTAGAAATGCTGTAGGCAATGAAATAAACATTCGCCTAGATGCTAATCAAGGTTGGAAACCTAAAGAAGCTGTTCGCCTAATTCGCCAATTTGAAGATAAAAATTTAAATATTGAACTCATTGAACAACCTGTAATCGCTCATGATACTGTAGGTCTAAAATTTGTAACAGATAATGTAGACACTCCTATCATGGCTGATGAATCAGCTTTTGGCACATATGAAGTATTTGAACTTCTCGCTAAAAGAGCTTGCGATTTAATCAATATCAAACTCATGAAAGCTGGCGGTATCCACAATGCTTTAAAAATCGCTGACATGGCAAAAATTTGTGGCGTTGAATGTATGATGGGCTGTATGCTTGAGTCCAAAGTAGGCATTACAGCATCTGCTAGTCTAGCTGGTGGTAAATCCATCATCACTAAAGCAGATTTAGATGCAGCTGATTTACTTGCCACAGACCCTATAGTTGGTGGTATATCCTATAAACAAAATCATATCATTTTAAATGAAAACAATGGTCTTGGCATAACAGATATCAAAGATTGGGAATTTATCACTGAAATAAAATAAAGGCTAGAAAATTCTAGCCTTTTTTTGTATCTTCATAAAAAATCTCAATTAATAATTAAATTTTAATTTAATCTTTGCTATAATAAAATTATTATGCATATAATAATTATCATTTAAGAGGTGTTTATATATGGCTAAAGAAAAAAAAGATAAAAAAGCATTAAAAAATGCTAAAAAAGATATTTGGAATAATTATTCCGCTTCTGAAAAAAAAGCATTAGAAAAACTTTGCTTAAACTATCGTCATTTTTTAAGTAAATGCAAAACAGAACGTGAATGTGTAAAAGAAATCATTTTCCAAGCTCAAAGAGCTGGTTATAGAGATTTAAAAGATATCATCACTAATAAAGAAACACTTCAAGCTGGTGATAAAGTTTATTCCGTATGTATGAATAAATCTGTTGTATTATTCAATATCGGTTCTGAACCTATGGAAAATGGTATGAATATTCTAGGTGCTCATATCGATAGTCCTCGCCTTGATATCAAACAAAATCCACTTTATGAAGATGGTGGACTTGCTTATATGGATACACATTATTATGGTGGTATCAAAAAATATCAATGGGTTACTGTTCCACTTGCTATCCATGGCGTTGTAGCCAAAAAAGATGGAACTATTGTTGATATCAATATCGGTGAAGATGATAATGACCCTGTATTTTGCGTAACAGATTTATTAATTCATTTAGCACAAGAACAAATGCAAAAAAATGCTGCTAAAGTCATTGAAGGTGAAAACCTCGATATCTTAGTTGGCTCTATTCCTCTTGATGGCGCTGAAAAAGATGCTGTAAAAGCAAATGTTTTAAAAATCGTTGGCAAAAAATACGGTATCGAAGAAGAAGATTTCCTCTCTGCTGAACTTGAAGTAGTTCCTGCTGGTCGCGCTAGAGAAGCTGGTTTTGACCGTAGTATGATCATCTCTTATGGTCAAGATGATAGAGTTTGCGCTTATACTTCTTTAGTAGCTATGCTTGAAACTAAAAATATGACTCGCACAGCTTGTTGTCTTCTCGTAGATAAAGAAGAAATCGGTTCTGTAGGTGCTACTGGTATGCAATCTCGCTTCTTTGAAAACGCTGTAGCTGAAGTTTTGAATTTACTCGGTCAATATAGCGATTTAACATTAAGACGTTGTCTTGCTAATTGCAAAATGTTATCTTCTGATGTAACTTCTGCATATGATGCTTTGTATAAAGGTTCTTTTGATATGAAAAATATCGCTTACCTTGGTCATGGCATGGCATTTAATAAATTCACAGGAGCTCGTGGAAAATCTGGCTCTAATGATGCTAATGCTGAATATCTCGGCAATATCCGTGCCATCATGGAAAAAAATAATGTAGCTATTCAATTTTCTGAACTTGGTCGTGTAGACTTAGGCGGTGGCGGAACAATCGCTTATATCATGGCTCTTTATGGTATGCAAGTAATAGATAGCGGTGTTGCTGTATTGAATATGCACTCCCCATGGGAAATCACTAGCAAAATCGATGTTTATGAAACTAAAAAAGGATATAGCGCTTTCTTAAAAGACGCTTAAAATAAAAATGCCTTCTAAAGCTAAAAACTTTAAGAAGGCATTTTTTATTATTTTTATACAACAGCTACTAAGGCATAAAACAACATAATATAATTTATACTCAAAGCATAAGGCAAAATTTTCTTGATAACTAAATTAGTATCCACATCTACATATTGCATCAAAGCTATATTTTGCACATCTAAAGGGTCCATCATTTTTCTCAAATTGTTCAACGATAATAATGCCATACCTAATACCATAGGGTTCATAGATGTTGAAGATATTATCACAGCACTTAGACCTGCCCCCATACCTTGCAAGTTGAAAGGCCCTTTGTATAAAACAAGTGGTGATAATATCGTGAAAAATAATAGACATTGCGTTGGCGATTTTGGCATTAAATGCAATAATAACGGTGCCATTAAATCTACAACTTCTGGAGTCTTCACAGCATGCATAAAAATTCCCACACTTGATAATAAAATAATAACTCTCGTAGATTTATAAATACTAACTTTCAATAATTCCAACATATCCATAAATGGCTGTTTGGAGCCCATAGCTAAAAAGCCATAAGATAAAGCTAAAATTAAACCTGTTTCAATATTTAATTTAAAACCAAAAACAGCTATAAACGGTATGAAAATAGTACATAGTCCCTGCCAATTTACTTTTATATTTTTCTGCTCATAATCTATGCTTTCAATATCTTTAACATATTTACTGTTCAAGAAAATATAAAAAACTAAAGCTATAACACCAACAACTGCCATGATATAATAAAAATCTTTTACTTTATCAATATTCCATGACAATAAATTAGCGTACAAAATATGATATCCAGGATTTAAACAACTACCTATCGCACTAGATAATAACAACAACACGACTGAACCTTGCTTATTAAATCCTATTTTTAACAAAATAGGCATAAATATAATCGCAATCAAAATTATCGAACTAAAATTTGTTATTATACTAGAAACGATTATTGTCAAAATAGCTACTACCCATAAGATACCTTTTAAATTATTTTGCAAATACTTTAAACATAAATGATTTATACTCTCATCTAATTTAAATTCTACAATAAATATTGCTAGCATCACACTTAAAATATAAATAAACATCGGCTCAGCTAAAGTCGTAGCTCCTTTTACAATAACATAATCAGCAATGCTATATTCACTGCCTGTTATGGGAGTGCCAGCTAATATCGCTGTAACTATACCAAAAGCTGGCAAAGCACGTACAAATTCTACTTTTTTTGTTATTATTAAACCTACTGTCAACAAAAATATTAAAAAAACTAAAATGGCTAATAATCCATAATCTTCCATGACACTATCACCCACTTTATATTTTATTTTTATTCATTAGCTTTATTTAGTTCATTTACTTTGGCAATAGTTTCTGGTGATACTACAATCTTGCAAGCACCAGCTTCCACTTCCATCAAATCGCCAGCTTGATACAATAAACCTATTGAACCATCATGACAAATAAAATAATTATGACTTACATATGGTATTCTTTTTGATAAATTAACACCATTATCCAAACCATCAACTGCATAAGCTTGGCTGTTATTCAAAGCATCTTGCAATTGTTCTAAATTGATATTTAGATATCTACTCATAGGTACACGTTCACCAGTATGTTTATCATATGTGATAGTATAACCTTCTAATTCCATACTATTAGAGAATTTCTTTTTCTTATTCACATAAAACATCAAAGAAATAATATTATCATCTTCATATTTTTCATAATAAGTCATATCAACTTTGCTATATACATGTTTTTCTATCTTTTCTTTTAAATCTTCAAGTTGTGCTTCAATATCTTCATTTATTTTGTCTTCAATTTTTTTATCCTCTATATCTACTACTGGATAAGCTAAACTATATGTTTGTTTTTTATCTCCCATATATTCACTAGACACTTGAGCTGTAGATATCGAGGGCAAAAAACTAAGTAACGTACAAATTATACATATTTTGATTATATTATTCATAAAAAAACCTCCATTAGCTATTAATATCCACAAATTATTATTAATTATATCATAAATATTTAAGACTATCACAAAATAAAAACAGAGTATAACTTTTCTTTCGATAAGCTATACTCTGTTTTATTTATCTATCCTTAATAACCATTTACTACCACATCAACTTTTCCTGTATCTGGATTAATGATTAAACCATGTACGGGGATATCATTAGGAATTAATGGATTTTCATGTATACTTGCTACGCTTTTTTCCACATTATCCTTAGGATTATGAAATGTATCAATCCATTGGGATAATTCATCTTTTATTTTATCAATAGCTTTTCCATCAATACCACGTTTTATCATAGTATCAATCAATTCTTCTGAAGTAGCTGTTGCCATACCACAACCATAATGACCAATAACCATAATTTCCTTGATATCAAATTGATAAATGCAAACTAACAAACTACGAATTACATCATCAAATTTACTAGTTATTGTATTGCCTGCTGTTTTTATCATTTTGACTTCACCGCGACAAATACCAAGTGCTGGCTCTAACAATTCAACCAAGCGCGTATCCATACAACTAACAATAGCTAGATGTTTTTGTGGATATTTACTCCAAGTATTCACTTCTTGTGTATGTTCAAGATAAGCTTGATTTGCCTGTAAAACTTCATCTAAAAGCGTCATATATCTTCTTATCCAAGCTCCTTTTTTATTTATTAATCTATAAATTATCCAATAGTAATAGTATAAGAAGCATCAAATTGCTTACTTGGTGCTAAATGCAATATACCTTTTTTATTGGAAAAATCTGTTTTTTGAGTGCTATCAGCTAAACCATACCATGGTTCAATGCATAAAAATGGTGCTTTCACTGGTTTTGTCCAAATACCGAGATATGGAAAACCTTTGAAATTAACTTTTACAAAATGATTATTTGCTGTATTAGTTAATTTCACTTCTTCAGAAAATAATTTTTTTAATACTAAAGCATCTTCAATAAATAAATCATGGTTTAAACGCAATACTTTGCCATAAACAAGTTTTACTGGAGCTACTCCGCCATCAAATACTCCTGCAGAATTTATATGATAAGAAGTCAATGGATTAGCTTCTGTCTGTTCAAACTCGAGTTCATGTTCATCAAAAGAGCCTTCAACGCCGATTGGACAATTAAATGCAGGGTGAGCACCAATGGAAAAATACATATCTTCTTTTGTATCAAGATTTTCTACTTTCCATGAAACTTTTACTTCTGCAAAATTAATAGTATAGGTAACTGTCAATTTAAACTTAAATGGATACATTCTCAATGTATCTTCATCATAAGTCAATGTGTATTCCAAAGAATTTTCTGTTTGTCCGCTAAACTCAAATTCTTTATCACGAGCAAAACCATGACCTGGCATACGATAAACAGTTCCATCATATTCATATTGACCATTTTTTAATTTACCAACAATAGGAAATAAGATTGGCGCATGTCTTTGCCAGTAATTAGGGTCAGCCTGCCAAATATATTCAATACCTGTATCTTTAGCTACAAGGCTATGAATTTCAGCACCATGAGTATCTACAGTGAGGCGTAAAATATCATTTTCTAACGTTTTTAACATGAAAAAAACACCTTCTTATGTTTTATTTTTTATAACAAATCTCCCATGCGTTCTTGAGGTACTGTTAAATCTAAATGATTATCTAATGCTTCTAATACTTTTCCTTCAACAGTAAAGCGAACAGCTTTTATATCTTTGAATTCTGTTAAAGAATTTACAATAGAGCCAATCAACATTAATTCCCCAGTAGAACCACCTGTGAAATTTGTTTTAAATGCTTTATTAAAATCAACAGTGGCAATATTATTATTTACTTTAACTGATAAAACTTGTGTATCTTTTGGCATGATATAGATACCTTCTTTATCAGAAATAGGTCCATCTATTAATGCTTGTACAACAGCTTTGTATTTATCTTCACGATTTAAATTTATCTGTCTTTGTGTTGGAATTAATTTTTCACCATTAGCATCAGGGAAATAAATTGTAACACCAGATACTTTCTTTTCGTTTGCCTGTTCCATATCACTTGCACTAGTGCTAGAAGAACTTACTTCTTTATTTACATTTTCCTGTACAGAGCTAGAAGAACTTTTTTCTAAATTTGTACCTTGTTCTGTACAACCAGAAGTAATTGTTAAAATAGATATTGCTAAAACTGCTAATAAACCTTTTATAGATTTTATTTTTACTCTCATTATTTTTTCGCCTCTCAAATTATATTAATTAATTGCTAAAATATTCGTTGATACCTTCTGCTATAGCTTTTGCCATTGTTGTTTGCCATTCATCATCACTTAATAAAGCTTCTTCATCATAATTAGTGATAAAAGCTGTTTCAATGAGTACAGCTGGCATATAAGAATGTTTTACTACATAAAAATTACAAGTGGAAATGCCTCTATCACGCAAGCCATTAGCTTCAATCATTTTTTCTTGAATATTTTGTGCTAATCTTTGTCCTTGATAGCTAGAACCATAATAAAATGTCTGTGTGCCATTTGCAGCAGGATTTACAAAAGCATTGCAATGAATACTAACAAATATATCTGAATTTACTCTATTTCCTACATCAACACGTGCTTGTAATTCATTTCTTGCAGAAGCATTTGGACCATAAACATCAACATCACTATCTCTAGTCATAACCACTTTAGCTCCTGATTGATTTAAAATAGAAGCTACTTTTTGAGATATAGCAAAAGCTCCCTCTTTTTCTGTATATCCATTAGGTCCTACAGCTCCAGAATCAGAACCGCCATGACCTGGATCAATAGTAATTATTTTATTTTTTACATTACTCAAAGCTACATCACTAGCTACAGGAGTATTTACTACACTATTAAAAATGTCGATTGCTATACCTTTTTTGCCTAAACTATATATTTTATAATTATTATTTACTTCTTCTTGTAAATATATTTTTCCTTGAACTGTATCCTTTTTTTCTTGTAAAAATACTTTTTTAGCGATATTTCCATCTAACTTTTCTTGTCTAGATATATGATCTATTCGAGCATCTTCTATATTAAAAATCAATTGATATTTATTATTAGGATTTTCCTGAATAGAAAAGTTTTTTACTTCTCTATTAGTATTTATTTCTATATGAAGATACGTATCTCCTTGCTCTGAAGTCATAAGATTATGAGAAATTTTTTCTACACTTATATTACTTTTAGCCAAAGAAACATTTGGTATAACCATGAGCAATAAAACAACTGAACATAAAATTACCTTTTTTAATAAATTATACACTCTTACTACCTCTTTAATTTATTTATTATCATTTTTTAAGGACTTTAATAAATCTTCTATTTCTGCTACAGCTTTTTTTGTAGCTACTTCATCATATTTAATATCTATAGATAAATAATCTCCTTCCTTTAAATTTTCATCTAATAAATTCTTAGGGAAAACAACTTTTTGTTCATCTTCCCCTACTAATAATACAACTTTATCTTCTTCAAATCTATCAATAACAGCACTTATCATATCTTTGCCTCTATTTTATTTATATTTTATTTTTCTGTAGTAATTTTATAATCTTTACTACCATCACTTGTTATAGTAATAGAACCATCTTTATCTGTTTCATATACTTTCATGCCTAATTTTTTATAACGCTCCATAGTTTGTTTATGCGGATGCCCATATTCATTACCAGCACCTAAAGAAATCAATACAGTTTTAGCACCTACTTGTTTTAGAAAAGCTTCACTTGAAGATGTTCTACTGCCATGATGAGGAGATTTTAATACTAATGAAGCAAGCTCACTACCATATGTTTTCACCATATTTTCCTCAGCTTCTTTTTCAGCATCTCCTGTGAACATCATTGTAAAATCATTGTATTTTAATTGACCAACTAAAGAATTATTATTTAAATCATCTCCAGATTTTAACATTTGTTTTGTAGGGCTAAAAACTTTGAATTTTACGCCACTACCAAAATCTAATTCATCATTTGCTGATAATTGTTGATATTTTATTTTTTTCTCTTTTATATTTTTTAAATAAGTCTTATAAGTTTGTGTTGTCGTAGGATCTCCATTATCATAAACCTCTTTGACTTCAAAATTCTTAAATACTGCATAAGCTCCACCCAAATGGTCTGCATGCGGGTGAGTTATGATTAATTTATCAATAGTTGTAATATTTCTTTCCTTTAATAATTTAACTAAATTATCACGCTCATCAATATCACCTGTATCAATCATGATAGTTTGTTCTTTTGTCTGTATAAGCGTTGCATCACCTTGACCGATATCTAACATCTCTACTTTTAAAGCTTCGTCTTTATTTGCTGACTGTGTAGCATTATCTTTTCCACAACCCCATAAAAATAAACTGCACAAAATCATCAATAAGGCAACAATCTTTTTCATCCTATCAACCTTTCACTAATTAAAAATTTAATTTGATATTAAGTTATATAGCAAAAGTGCTCCCTAAAATCATCAGGAGCACTCCGCATACATCAACTATTATATAAAATTTTTTATGTATAGACAATTCGTTTTACTTTTTTAATCAATTTGTTTTAGAACTTAACTAGCCCTAAACTAATCATCAATGCCTTGTTTACTTCCTGCATAAAATTTTTATCCAGCGTGGTAACTTTCTTACTCAATCGAGATTTATCAATAGTACGCAATTGTTCTAACAATACCATAGAATCTCGTTCTAAATTGCAGTATTTTGCAGGCAAATCAACATGTGTAGGCATATGTGTCTTACCTAATTTGGCAGTAATTGCAGCTACTATAATAGTTGGACTATATTTATTACCAATATCATTTTGTACAATGAGTACTGGTCGTAGTCCACCTTGCTCTGAACCAATTACTGGGCTTAAATTAGCATAATATATATCGCCACGCTTTACAATCTCATTTCTTCTCAGCGGATACACCATTACAAGAAATTTATTAAATAATAAATTGCGCTCTTGCCTCAGGCTTTCAACTCCTTTTCTAAATAAAATATGACTAACGCGACTTTGTAGCCATTTATATTTAATATGTCTCCTCCAACATATTAAGAAATTGCTAATATCATTGATTTTTATAAAAATTACTTCTAGTATAACAAACTGTCTTGACTTAAGCTTCTTGCTTATTTAAAAATCCTATATTTTCCTATCAACTAAGCTCATTATAACATATTTTTAATAAGCATACATCTTTTTTACTATTTGTTTGCAAAATAGTTTTACAAAATTAAGCTAAATTTTTGTTATAAGGGCAATAAATTTTACTATATGTCCAAAATAGTGAACTATTGCCCTTTATTACAAATATTATCTCAATTAATACCTTATTTATTGTCTATTTGTTTACGAGCTTTAGACAGATTTAATAAAATATCTCCTGCTATTAAACCAGCTTGTCCATTTTCTCCAGCTAAATCACCAGCAAGTCCATGTAAATAAACGCCTACTGGAGCTGACATTTTTCCAGCTAATTTTTCAGCTACAATACCTGCTATTGTACCAGCTAAAACATCACCACTACCAGCTGTTGCCATACCTGCATTGCCAACTGTAGTTACAAATATATTTCCGTCTGGATAAACAACAAGTGTTTTTTCACTTTTCAACACAAATATTGCATTAAAATATTCTGCTGCTTTTCTAGCTATTTCCCAAAGATTATCTTTTAAATCTGAAATAGTGATATGCAATAGGTTTGCCATTTCTCCCAAATGAGGTGTGAGTATTGGCATTTGTTTTATTTTCTTTAATTCATCAGGTGCTTGGCTAAAAGCAAAAATAGCATCAGCATCTAATACTAAAGGTTTATCTAAATCAATAGCTAATTTTCTTACCATTTGACATGTTTCATCATTTCTACCAAGTCCAGGGCCCATTAAAACTACATCAAAATCTTTAGCTATATCTTTTATATTTTCCATAGCACTATCGCCTAACACGCCAGGCAATATTTCTGGCAATGGTTTTACCATGACTTCTGTATTTTTCATGGATAAAATATCATATAAACTTTCAGCAGAAATAAGTGTAGATATGCCAGCACCTATTTTTAATACAGCTTGGCTAGATAAACAAGCAGCGCCTGTATAACCTGTTGAACCTGCCAAAGTTAAAACTTTTCCACAAGAACCTTTATATACATCATCTGCTCTTGAAGCTAAATGTGCTTTTACAAAAGCTTCATCTATAGCTTCTTGTTTTATATCTTCTTTAGTCAATAAATCATTTGGTATGCCAATGGTTTTTACGATTATATTACCCGTATGTTTGCAACCAGGATACATAATCAAACCAATTTTTGGTAAACCAAAAGTAATTGTAGTAGTGGCAAAAATAGCATCACTTTCCACTACTCCTGTATTAGCATTAACACCACTTGGCATATCTATTGATAAAACAGGTCTATTCGAAGTATTTACTATTTGGATACATTTTTTAATGTTTTCTCGTAATTGTCCATGAATACCTGTACCTAGCAAAGCATCAATAATACAATCAGAAAAAGTTATTGATATTTGCAAACGATTCCAATCACGTTCAGAAACAATATGGTATATTTCAGCTTTCATATTCACTAAAACATTGTAATTAATTTTAGCAGATGGTGTAAAATGTTCTGTATTTCCTAAAATAAAAATCTTAACTTTTGCACCATTATTCATTAAATGTCTAGCTGCTACAAAGCCATCTCCGCCATTATTACCACAACCAGCTAAAATGCAATAGCTCTGTCTAGCTACAGCTATATCTTTGCATAAATTCATAGCTTCTTTTGCTATTTCATGCCCTGCATTTTCCATTAAAGCTATTTCTGGTATACCAAACTGATTAATAGCTTCATTATCAATTTGTCTCATTTGTTCAGCAGATGCAATTTTCATATTATCATTATCCCTCCAAAATAGCTTGAGCTACCGCATATTCTTTGCAATGACTCAAGGAGATAAAAATATTATATATCTTTCTTTTTGTAGCTATATATGCAAAATATCCATAAAGTTTTACATGTGGTGCTCCATCATCATCTGGTAATATCTCAATATCAGTCCATAATCCTCCACCAGATATACCTGTACCCAACGCTTTTACTACAGCTTCTTTAGCTGCAAATCTAGCTGCATAAGAAGAAACTGCCATTTGTTTTCTAGAATTACAATATTCCTGTTCTTTTTTTGTAAAAATGCGCTCGATAAATTTTTCATTGGTTAAGGATTTTTCTATTCTTGATATTTCTATGATATCAACACCTGTACCCTTTATCATTCATACTTCACCCTTTATTTTATTTTAATGCCTCTTGTAATGTAAGTGCATTTTGTTTCATAGCCTTGATATAAGCATCAAGATCATTTTCTCCTGTTACTACAGGATCTAAGGTATAAACTTTAGCTCCTGTTTCATTGGCAATCGTTTTGGCTGCTGTTGATGAATATTGTGGTTCTGCAAATAAAGCCTTTGCCTGTAAATCATTTACTTGTGCAATAATTTCATCTAATTCACTAGGTGTTGGCGCTGTTCCTGGTTCACGTTCAATTACACCAACAATATTTAAATTAAATTCTTTAGCAAAATAAGGAAATGCTTCATGGAATGTAACAATATCTTTATGTGGTAAATTATCAATCTGATTATGCATATCTTGCTTTAAATCTTCCAATTTAGCAATATATTCTTTAGCATTTTTTTGATAAGCATCTGCATGTTCAGGATCCAATTTACTCAATTCATCAGCAATTGTCTGTACTTGTGTCATGCAATTAGATACACTAACCCAAACATGTGGATTTTCTCCATGTTCATCTGCTAATAATTCGATGCCTTTAGCAGCTTCAACAACTTTTAAATTTTTCTGATTATCAATTACATCTTGTAAAAAAGATTCCATACCAGCTCCATTAGCTATGAACACATCTGCATTTTCTAACTTTTTCATATCAGCTGGTGTCATTTGATAATCATGTAAACAACCTGTTTGTGGTTTAGTCATATTTTCTACAACTACCCCATCAATTCCTTTTGTAACATTCAAAGTTTCTATATAAATTGGATAAAAAGATGTAACAATTTTTATTTTATCCTCTGAATTTGCTTTATCCTCTTGACTTGTAGTTGTCTTTTCACTACCACAAGCTGTAAACACCATCATTGTCATCAAACTCAAAACCACTAATAATAATTTTTTCAAAATAAAAACTCCTTTAAGATTTTATTTTTCCTCAATCATCACCAATATATATACAAAATTATATAAAATGTGGCGATACTACCAAGGATAAAATCCTTGATATACTCGCCACTAAATTAATTTATATCAAAGTTTAATAGTTGCTGCAGCAGATAATGTTTCGCGAGCTTGTTTCATGATATCTTCAATAATTGTAGCTACAGGTTCTACTTTTTGTAAAACAGTCAAAGATTGACCAGCCTGCATCATACCATTTACTACATCACCTTCAACAGCTGCTAATTTATTTGTACCTGTTGCCATGCGAATAAGTTCTTCTTTAGAAGTTTTACCTTCATTTTCTTTTTGTACAAATTCTGTAGAGAATTTATTTTTTATACCACGTACAGCACCACCAAGAGTAAAACCTGTAACAATAGTATCTGTATCTACAGCTTCAATTAATTTTTGTTTCATATTTTCATGAACAGAACATTCTTCTGCTACTAAGAAACGAGTACCCATCTGTACACCGCCAGCACCCATGAGCATAGCTGCTGCTAAGCCACGACCATCGCCGAAGCCACCAGCCATAACAACTGGAATATCTTTTATCTCTGGAATTACTTGTGTCATAAGAGCCATTGTAGTCAATACGCCAATATGACCGCCAGCTTCCATACCTTCTGCTACCATAGCATCAGCACCAGCAGCTGCTACACGTTTTGCAAGTTTTACATTTGGAATTACAGGAATTACTTTTATACCTGCTTCTTTTAATTTTGCAAAATATGGAACTGGATTTCCTGCACCTAAAGTAACAAAAGCAGGTTTTTCTTCGCAGATAACATCTACGATTTCATCTTTATTTGGTGCCATGAGCATTACATTTACACCAAATGGTTTATCTGTTAATTGTTTTGCTTTGCGGATTTCTTCGCGAACATATTCTGTAGTTCTACCACCACAAGAAATAATACCTGCACCACCAGCATTAGAAACAGCTGCTGCAAGTTTTGCATCAGAAATCCAAGCCATACCGCCTTGAATAATTGGATATTTTATACCTAAAACTTCAGTAATAGACTTTGCCATTATAATCCTCCTAAATGAAAAATCTTTTTGCTCAATTTTAATTCAAATCTTATTTTAGTATATCATAAAATCCATACTAAATCATTAGGGATTAATTATAAATAATAATTTTTGCTTGCGTGATAATTTTTTTATTTGAGCTTCACGCTTCATAGCTTCACTTTTTGTGGCAAAAACTTCATAATAAACTAATTTAACCGGCAAACGCCCACGTGTATAGCGAGCACCTTTGCCGGCATTGTGTTTTTCTAGACGCTTTTTTAAATCATTTGTCCAACCTGTATATAAAGTACCATCACTGCATTGTACCATATACGTATAACAATTCATTATTCAGCATCTTTGATTTCTATTTTATTAATAACTACATCTTCGATAGGTTTATCCATAAAATCAGTCTGTACATGACCAATAGCTTCCACTACGTCCATGCCTTTTATTACTTTACCAAAAACAGCATGATGACCATCAAGCCATGGAGTTTTATCTAAAGTGATGAAGAACTGTGAGCCACCTGTATTAGGGCCAGCATTTGCCATGGATAATACGCCAGGGCCGTCATGTCTTAAATCTTTGTGGAATTCATCTTTAATTGTGTAACCAGGGCCACCTGTACCATTGCCATTAGGGTCTCCACCTTGAATCATGAAACCATCAATTACACGATGGAAAATTAAACCATCATAAAAATTATGTTCTGCTAAATCGATAAAATTACCTGTTGTGATTGGTGCTTTATCTTCGAATAATTCAATTTCAAAAGTACCCATATTTGTTTCAAATACTGCAATACGATTTTTACTCATTGATTGAACTTCCTTTCCTATTTGTTCATTAGAATTTATTTGTTGCTCTGCAATACCATTACTTGTAAATAAAGATAAAGTAAATACAGATGCTAATAAACATAAAAATATAAATTTTTTCATCTCGTCTATTCTCCATCATACTTATTTTATTTAGTGATAAAATGACTCTCTCCAGGAGCTTTAGGGCACCAAATAGAGTTCATTTTCTCTTTATTAGGAAAATCTTCTGGTATTATCCAATCTTTTTCACCTACATTGTGCATAGTAATTAAATTTTTAACTTCTGTAACTTTACAAAACTCAGTTACACCTAAATCTAAAAATTCTTCTAATCTACTATCTACAGGGAAAAATGCTATATCCATTTTTAAACCAGATAAACGCATAATTTGCTTTACAAATCCATTTTTAGCAAATGCATTATTTTCTTTTGTATCACCTTTCCAATGCCACCAATTAAAATCACCTGCATGGAAAATCTTCCAATCATTTTTTTCTACAAAAAAAGAAATACCTTCATCAGTAGAACTAAATGAGCGTACATGTATATTTTTATCATCATAAGTCATATATTCATCTAAAATAATAGTCTTCTCTTTAGGCAATACATCAGTTACTACATCATAGCTGATAAAATATTTCGTTACCTTATCTTTAAACTCACTTATTTTAGGATTAAAATGGTCATAATGAACATGAGATACAAAAAAATAAACTTCTTTTTTTTCTTGAATAATTTTGTCCACTATATTTTTTTCATCTTGATAATAATCAAAAATTATTGCGCAATCGCCTATTTCTAAAATGAAACCGCTATTTAATAAATAAGTTACTTTTACTTTGTCATACATCAGACTCACCTCAAAAAGGCATAATATACATTCATTTTCACAAATTTTAGCAATAGTGTCAAGACCTGTTTATTTTTGTCAACAAAATAATATTTTTCTAGCATGATTTTCTATTTTTAGTTATAATATCTATTGATAACTTGTAAACATGAAAAATATAAGGGGTTGAACATAATGTTTAGATTTTTAACTGCTGGCGAATCTCATGGACAATGCTTAACAGCATTAGTTGAAGGAATTCCCGCTGGTCTTAAAATAAATCTTGATGAAATAAATAGACAAATGGCACGCCGTCAAAAAGGCTATGGTCGTGGTGGTCGTATGTCTATAGAAACAGATAAAGTAGATATCTTATCTGGTGTACGTTTTGGCGAAACAATGGGCGACCCTATTACTTTGCGTGTAGTGAATAAAGACTGGGAAAACTGGACTGACCGCATGTCTGTGATGGGTACACCTACATGGACTAAAGTTACAGCTGCTCGCCCAGGTCATGCAGATTATGTTGGTATCAAAAAATATAATCGTGAAGATATCCGCGACATTTTAGAACGCTCTAGTGCTAGGGAAACAGCTGCACGCGTAGCTGCTGGAGCTGTTGCTCGTCAATTTTTAGAAGCTTGTAGTATAAAAATCGTATCTCATGTAATCAATATCGGTGGTGTAAAAGCTAATACAGATAATATTGATTATGCTAATTTACAACCTAATGATAGCGATTTAAACTGCAACGATGCTCAAGCAGAAGCTAAAATGCGCGAAGCAATTCGCGATGCTGGTCAAGCAGGTGATACTTTAGGCGGAACTTTTGAAGTTGTAGTCCAAAATATGCCAATCGGCGTAGGCAGTCATATTCAATGGGATAAACGCCTCGATATGCAACTTGCTGGAGCTATGATGTCCATTCAAGCTATCAAAGGCGTTGAAATCGGCGATGGTTTTGATTATGCAAATCACCCAGGCAGTCAATTACATGATGAAATGTTCTACAATGAAGATAAAACAGTTTATCGTAAAACAAATCATGCAGGTGGTATTGAAGGTGGTATGAGTAATGGCGAGCCTATTATTGTTCGTGCTTGTATGAAACCTATTCCTACACTTATGACACCACTTCACTCCATTGATATTGAAAGTAAACAAGAAGTTTTAGCTTGTAAAGAACGCAGTGATGTTTGTGCTGTTCAAGCAGCTTCCGTAGTTGGCGAAGCTATGGTTGCACTTGCTATCACTAAAGCTATGATTGACAAATTCGGCAGTGATTGCATGGTTGATGTCCTTCAAAATTTACAAGCTTATAACGAAAGAATAAAAGGATAGGATTAAAATGAAATCTAATATTGTACTTATAGGATTTATGGGCAGTGGAAAATCTATTACAGGTAAATTATTAGCTTATCGTTTAGGTTATAGTTTTGTAGATACAGATACAGCTATCGAACAAGAATACAAAACAAAAATAAAAGATATGTTTGCTAAAGAAGGCGAAGCAGTATTTCGCCAACGTGAAACAGCTACTATCCAAAAATTAGCACAAAAAAGTCATCAAGTAATTTCTACAGGCGGTGGCGTTGCTACTAAAGAAACTGATATGCAAGAGCTTCGCAAAAATGGTATCGTTATAGCGCTGACAGCTATGCCACATACTATTTTAAAACGCACTGGAAATGATAAACGTCCTCTACTTGCCAAAAAAAGTAATGAAGAACGTTTAAAAACTATTATTGAACTTATGGCTAAACGTGCTCCATTTTACAAAAAAGCTGATTTAATCATAAAAACAGATGATACAACACCACTGCAAAATGTCGAAATCATTATGAAATACTTAAAGGGTGTGAAATAATGCGCATTGTTTCCGTAAATCTCAATGAAAAATCTTATAATATCTATATTGGTCATAATCTAGAAACAACTATCATTGATTTTTTTAAAGCACAAAAATATTCTCAAAAAGCTTTAATCATCACTGATACAAATATTGCTCCACTATACGCAGACAGTGTCAAAGATTTACTCACTAAAGCTGGTTTTAATGCCAAAATTGCCATCATTCCAGCTGGTGAACAATCTAAATCTTTACCTGTTGCAGAAACACTGTATACACAAGCAATTGAACATGGTCTTGACCGCAAATCTCCTATCATTGCTCTAGGTGGTGGTGTCGTTGGTGATTTAGCTGGTTTTATTGCCGCTACCTTCATGCGTGGTGTGCCTTTCATCCAAATGCCAACTAGCTTACTTGCACAAGTTGACTCTAGTGTTGGTGGCAAAGTCGCTGTAAATCATGCTCTAGGCAAAAATCTCATTGGTGCTTTTTATCAGCCACAAGCCGTTTTCATGGATTTAGAAATGATGAAAACTTTACCTACTAGGGAGATTTCCACAGGCTTAGGCGAAGTCATTAAATATGGCTTTATCTATGACCATGATTTTTATACTTATTTAACCGAGCACCAACAAGAAATTCTTCAATTGAAGCCAGAAGCCTTAATTCATATCATTGCACGCTCTTGTGAAATAAAAGCAGATGTAGTATCTAAAGATGAATGTGAAGCTGGTCTTCGTGCCATCTTAAACTTTGGTCATACTTTAGGTCATGCTATTGAAAAAGAAACTAATTATGCCGTTTATAATCATGGAGAAGCAGTAGCTATCGGCATGGTTGGCGCTAGTAAATTAAGTTTTAAATTAGGCTTAATATCTCAAGATGTAGTTGATAAAATGTGTCAATTACTTGCAAATATGAACTTGCCACTTAAAGCTAAAAATTGTAATGCTCAAAAAATTTATCAAGATATTTTCCATGACAAAAAAACTGTTAACGGTAAAGTTAATTGGGTTTTATTAGAAGATATCGGCAAAGTATGTATAAAAAAAGATGTTCCTGAAAAATTAGTCAAGGAAACTATTTTAGAAATACTGTAAAAACTTTATAAATAATGCTTTAACAAAACGAGTATTTTTTTCAAATTTGAATGAAATACTCGTTTTAATTTTAAATTCTAATTTAAATTTTTAAAAAATTGTAAAAATACTTGACAAAGTTACACAAAAGTATTATAAATTTATTTGTACAATAAATAATATTAATATTTTAATAAATGAATGCAAGTTATTTTTTTAACAAAGTATTGATTTATTTAGTTTATTAAGCATAGTTCCGGAGCTATCTTAAAATTTTATAAATTCCTAAAGAAGGTGTATTCTCATATGATTACTTTTTTTATTAGTTTAATCGCTCTTATTGTAGGTTTCATGATTTATGGTCGTTTTGTAGAAAAAGTTTTTGCTCCTTCACAAAAACCTACTCCTGCCATAACCCATAACGACGGTGTAGATTACATACCACTTCCAACATGGAAAGTTTTTATGATTCAATTATTAAACATTGCAGGTCTTGGTCCAATTTTTGGTGCCATTGCAGGTGCTCTCTGGGGTCCAGTTGTTTATTTTTGGATTGTAATTGGGACTATTTTCTCTGGTGCCGTTCACGATTATCTCTCTGGTATGATTTCCCTTCGTCATAATGGTGAAAGTATTTCAGAAATCGTAGGTATCTATCTTGGCGATACTATGAAAACTGTAATGCGTATTTTCTCCGTTATCCTTTTAGTCTTAGTAGGTACTGTATTTATGACAGGTCCTGCATTACTTCTTGCCAAACTCACTCCTGATTCTTTAGATGTTACTTTTTGGTTAGTAGTTGTACTCATTTATTATTTCTTAGCTACTTTATTACCTATCGATAAAATCATTGGTAAAATTTATCCACTTTTTGGTGCTTGCCTAATTATCATGGCAGTTGGTGTTTCTAGTGGTATTATCCTCGGTGGCTGGCAAATGCCAGAAATGACACTTCAAAATCTTCATCCAAAAGATTTACCTATTTGGCCATTAATGTTTATCACTGTTGCTTGCGGTGCTACATCTGGTTTCCATGCTACACAATCTCCACTTATGGCTCGTTGCATGAAAGAAGAAAAAAATGGTCGCGTTGTTTTCTATGGTGCTATGGTAGCTGAAGGTATTATCGCTCTTATCTGGGCATCTGCTGGTATCGCTTTCTATGAAACAACTGGTGGATTAGCTGCTGCTATCGCTAGTGCAGGTCCTGGTGGCGTTGTTTATGATGTATCCTTTGGTACATTAGGTACTGTCGGTGGTATTTTAGCTATGATTGGTGTTATCGCTTGTCCTATCACTTCTGGTGATACTGCATTCAGAAGCGCTCGTTATACACTTTCTGATTGGTTCAAAATCGATCAAGTTTCTTATACAAAACGTTTAGCTTTATCTATTCCACTTCTTGGTATCGGTGGCATCTTATCTCAAATGAATTTTGATATCATTTGGCGTTATTTCTCTTGGGCAAACCAAACATTAGCTATGATTGCTCTTTGGGCAGGTGCAATGTATCTTTGGAAACAAAATAAAGGTGGTTGGCAACATTATATCGCTGTAATTCCTGCCATTTTTATGACTATGGTTACTTTCACTTATATCCTCCAAGCTCCTGAAGGTTTTGGTTTACCAACTAGCATTACTTATCCTGCTGGTGTCATCATCACTATCTTTTGGGCTATAGTTTATTTCAAATCTACTATTTTCAAAAAATAAAATTGAAATATAAAAAACCTCCACTATTGTTTTTCAATAGTGGAGGTTTTATTTTAGCTTAAAGTTTTATTTTTCGTCCAACTTTATATTCATGACGCAAATAATTTTGGCAATCGATCAATTCATCGCCTTCTTTTATTTCAGGCTTTTTATATGTTCCATCGCTACATAAAATTCTAGCTTTAAGATTATCTTTCCACATTATGCGTAAAGTATCATAAATGCTATTTTTTATTTTTTGGTCATAAATTGGTGCAGCTATTTCTACACGATTTTCTGTATTTCTAGTCATCCAGTCAGCAGAAGCTATATACATTTTCATATTTTCGCCTGTACCGAAGCAGAAAATACGAGAATGCTCTAAAAATCTACCTACTACACTTATAACTTCAATATTATCTGTTTTTCCTTCTATTCCTGGTAAAATACAGCAAATACCACGAATAATCATTTTTATCTTAACGCCAGCTTGAGAAGCTTCTTTTAATGCATCTATTAACTGTCTATCTGTCAAAGAATTCATTTTTAAGAAAATGCTTGTTTCTTCTCCAGCTTTAGCTTTTTCAATTTCTTCTTTAATTAAATCTAATAAAGTATTTTTTAGACTAACAGGTGCTACTAATAGATTTTTATATTCTCCATAGAGATTATCAATACCCATATTCTGGAAAAATTCTACAGCATCTTTACCTATGTCTTCATTGCTAGTTATCAAAGAAATATCTGTATATAAAGAAGATGTAGAAGCATTATAGTTACCTGTACCTATTTGTGTAAAGTATTTTATGCCTGTTTTATCTTGTTTCATAACTAAGCAAATTTTGGAATGAACTTTATAACCTTCCATACCATAAATAACTTTACAGCCAGCATCTTGTAAAAATTCTGCCCAGTTTATATTATTTTCTTCATCAAAACGAGCTCTAAGTTCCATCAAAACAGTTACATCTTTACCCATTTTAGCTGCCATTGATAAATAATTCATCAATTGAGCTCTATGACTTCCTACACGGTATAAAGTAATCTTTATAGCAAATACTTTTTCGTCTGTTACAGCTTCTTTAATGAATTTCAAGAAAATATCAAAGCTTTGATATGGATATTGTAACATTACATCATTATTTGCCACATAATCCATCACACTAGCATTTTCAGGAACACAACAAATATGAGATGGTTCAAATGGTGGATACATCAAGCTATTTTTCTGTTCTTCATTAAATTTACTACCTAAGCTGAAAATATAAGATTTATTGATAGGAGATTTATAGATAAAAATTTGTTTTGATGTGATTTTAAATTGTTCTGTGGCATATTTCATCATTGTTGAATCTATATTGCCTTCTATCTCTAAACGAACAGGCGCAAGTCTTTGTCTTTTCAATAAAACTTCACGTGCATGTTCTAAGAAATCCTCTCCTAAATCTAATCGCTCATCATCTAAACTAATATCTGCACTTCTAGTAACAGATAAAATTGCTGTATTTTCTACTTCATAGCCATCAAAAATTTTATCAGCATATGTAGCTATGATATCTTCTGTCATCACATAGCGAATTTTAGATTTATTTGGTATATATACGATTTTAGGTAAATTGCTAGGTACTGGAATAATTCCAAAAACCTTTTTCTTTTTGCGTGTTAAAATTATACCTACATATAACGCTTTATTTAATAAATGAGGAAATGGATGTCTTACATTTATAATTTGTGGAGATAAGAATGGGCTAATTTGATTGTCAAAATATGCTTTAACATAAGATTTATCTTTTTGATTTAAAGATTTTACTTTTTTACGTTCGATGCCGTATGTTTTAAGCTGTTTTTCTACAGTTGCAAAAATTTTATCAGCTTTTTGATTTAATTGTTTTGTAGCTACAAAGATTTTATCTAACTGCTGACTTGGTGTCATAAAACTTTTATTATCAAAACCATTTGTATCCACAGAAGCCATTTCACATAGACTGCCCACGCGTACTCGATAAAATTCATCTAAGTTACTAGCATAAATTGCTATAAATTTTAGTCTTTCATATAGAGGCACATTTTCATCTATAGCTTCTTCTAATACTCTATCATCAAAACGAAGCCATGATAATTCTCTATTTTGTGTATATGATGTATCTATCTTTTTATGCATTCTGTTCTCCCTCTTTAGTTAATACTTGCTTATATAAATATCCTTCACGTACACCTGCACGACTTACATAAATGCTTTGTACATTAAAATATTTAACAATAGTATTTAAGATTATCATACCTGGCATAATTGTACGCACACGTTCAGGTACGACTTTTAATAATATTTCTAAAGTTTCACGAGGTACTAATTTTTTATTTTCACGATTTTCTAGTTTTTTAACCATCCAATTTAAATTGTCAGCAATGACAAAACGATTATTTTTACTTAAATCATAAAAATAACTATTTAATCTATCTACATTACGAATAGTTCCACCTACACCGCAAACATATGGACAATCGCCCCATTGGTCTACATCGTAACGAACTATCATTTCTCTTACGCATTCTTCAATTTTTTTGCGTTCTTTTTTTGTTGGGAATAAATGTTTTACAAATTTTGTATACATGCTTAAAGAACCGATTGGTAAGCTTATAGAATTTTGTATTTGCATATTATTATACATAACTAATTCTGTACTACCGCCACCAATATCTACTAATAAACCACTTTTTAAATCAATAGTTCTAGCTGCACCAACAAAATCATATTCAGCTTCTTGAGCACCACTTAATAAATTAATAGCTAATCCTGTTCTATCTTCAATTTCACTAACTGCTGCTTGGCTATTAGAAATATTTCTTAAAGATGCAGTAGCAAAAACATGTAAATTATTTACACCTAAATCTTTAGCTAATAAATTAAAACTATCCAAGATATAGCAAGCTCTATTGATACCGTCTGCTACCATCATACCATCTTGAATAAATGATGCTAATTCTGCCATTTCTTTTTTATTTAAAAGTACTCTTGGTTTACCACCTTCTACTTTATAAATAACAAGACGCATTGTATTTGAACCAATATCTACAATACCATACATCTAAATCCCTCCTACTCTGTTTTAAGTATAATATTTTTTTATGCTAAATTCTATATATCCCCTCGTTTTTCCTTCACTATTTTACAAAAATATTACAAAATACAATCTTTTTACTAAAATAGACAAAAATAATAGCATTCTTCGTTTCACAACTTAGAATGCTGTATTTATAAATTTTATTTATTATCTACTTCAATAATAGATTAATTTCACCTTTAATAATATTATAGTATAAAAATAAGAAAATTAAATATGAGAAATGTTAAATCTTTGTAAAATTTTCTAAGCTTCTACTTCTATATTCTGCTTAAATAATTTAATTTGCTCATTTCTTATCCAATCACCAATAGCTTTGCCTTTTAAATTCGCTGGACAATTTTTCATAGATACACTATGAATTTTTTGGAGATAACTATGATAATCTGCTAAATAATAGGGTAATGATTTACTATCTGCCAAAATCACACAATTAAAACCAGCAAAACCTAAAGGATTTTTCTCTACCGTCAATAAAAAATCGACAATTTTTCCTACTTTTCCTAGTCTAGCTGCTCGCATATGTTCTTTGATGACAAATAATCCACCTTGCAACCATTTTTTAGGAAGCGTCATGCGTTTATTCCATGCTTTTAATACTGCTAAACCTTTTTCTTCATGTCCATAATGATGAGGTAACATTTCTTTTGGCGTTACACCTTTGCCCAAATCATGCACAAGACCTGCAAAACGCACTGCGACATCATCAGTCATATCAGCAACTAAATCCACAATCTCCATAGTATGCTCAAACGCATCACCTTCTGGATGAAATGCTACAGGTTGAGTTTTCCCTATCAATGCATAAATTTCAGGAAATAAGATTTCCAATAAATCCGCTTTCACTAGACTGCGGAAAAATATTGATGGTTTCTTTGTTTTTAATGCACGTTGTAATTCATTAAAAATGCGTTCTTGTGGCTCTGATTTTATTTCCTCTCTACATGCTCGCATCAAATTTACAGTATCTTCATTGATTTTAAAATTCAATTCACAAGCCTGACGCGCAGCTCGAAGCGCTCTTACAGGGTCCTCTTTAAAATGATGTGATACTGCTTTGATATATCTTTTTTCAATATCTTCTCGTCCTTTATATGGATCAATTATTTTTCCATCACGTACACGGTAAGCTATGCTATTCATAGTCGTATCTCTACGATATAAATCTTCTTCAATCGTTACTTTTTCATCATAATTTACAATAAAGCCTGTATATCCTATACCTGTTTTTCTCTCTTTACGGGCAAAAGCTACTTCACATTCTTTGTCTTCAATTTTTACTAAATACACAGGAAAAGATTTTCCTACTTTTTTTGCCTTTGAAAAATTTTGCTTAAAATCATCTTCTTTTACATGACAAATGACAAAATCTTTGTCCTTAGGAATAACACCTCGTATTTTATCACGTACCCATCCACCTACAATATATAAAGTGCCACCTAAATCATCTATCTTCTGTGAAAATTCTATTTCATTCATAATTTTAAATCACCTACTTATAAAAAAACCCAGTTAGATATAATATCTACTGGGTTTTATTTTAATTTATGCTATTACCATAGCACCTTTATTATCAATATCTAATACTAAGTATTTAGAGCTAATATTATGTTTTGCAAAAGCCTCAACCATTGCTTTACCGATTTCTTCACCATTTTCTATCGTATAAGCAATAAGTGTTGGGCCTGCTCCACTTATAGTTGTACCAAGTGCACCTTTAGAATTTGCTGCTGCAAATACATCATACATACCAGGAATTAAATCTGCTCTATATGGTTGATGTAATTTATCTGCAAAAGCACCTTTTAAAGCTTCTATTTTTCCTTGACAAATAGCTGCAATAATCATAGCTGTATGACCAATGTTAAAAATAGCATCTTTTAATGGCACTTCTTGTTTTAAAGCTGCTCTAGCTTTTTTAGTTGGTAAATAAAAGTCAGGTATAGCCACTACCATTTTTAAATCAAAATTTGGCATAAAAGATACATATTCTAATTTATAATCAGTTTTTGTGCTGACTGTTATTCCGCCAAATAAAGCAGGTGCTACATTATCAGGGTGTCCTTCAATCTCAGTAGCTAACTCAAATATATCCTGTATAGAAAATCTATTATTCAAAAATACATTAGCTGCAAATAATCCCGCTACTATAGCAGTTGCACTACTGCCAAGACCACGTGATAGTGGCACATTATTTGTCATTTTTATATGTGCCCCTTGATATTTTTTCTCCAAGTGAGCTTTAACTAATAACTTTTCTATAGAGCGCCATACCATATTTCTTTCATCACATGGTATATTTGTTGCTCCATCTCCATAAATTTCTATACATAAATTTTTTTCTTCTAAGAGTTTTAATTCCAATTCATTATAAATACTACAGGCAATACCCATAACATCAAAACCAGGACCACAATTTGCTGTAGTTCCTGGAACTCTTACCTTGACAAAATCACTCATAATTAAGCCTCCTGAGACATTACTACTCGGATAATATTAGAAATTTCATGTACTACATCTAAATTATTTAAACGAACTTTGAGGTCTTCAATTTGATTATTATTTACATTATGAGTAATTGCTACTATTTCAGAAAATTCCCCTACTCTGCGTTTTTGAATTACAGAATATAAACTTACATTGCTTTCACCAAAAGCTGTAGCAATCGCACCTAATACACCAGGTTTATCTTCAACTAATAAGCGAATATAATATCCTGATAAAACTTTATCTGGTGGGCATAATTTCTTTTCTTCATAACAAGTACAACGTATTTTACCAAAACGGTCTTTACCCATATCACGTGCTACATCAATAATATCTGCTAAAACGGCTGAAGCAGTTGGTCTTTCACCTGCTCCTTTACCATAAAACATAGTATCGCCAACAGCGTTACCATGAATAAATATAGCATTAAACACATTGCGAACAGAAGCCAATGGATGATCCTTATCAATAAATGTCGGATGAACGCGAACATCTATACCATCTTCTGTATGTTTAGCTATAGCCAATAATTTTATAATATAGCCTAATTCTTTAGCGTAAGTTATATCTTCTGGTGTAATGTTAGTAATACCTTCTACTTTTACATCTTCTAAACTTACGCGTGTATTAAATGCAATAGAAGATAAAATTGCTGCTTTTCTAGCGGCATCTAAACCAGCGACATCTGCCGTAGGATCTGCTTCTGCATAGCCTTTAGCTTGAGCTCTTGCTAATGCAGTATCATAATCCATACCTTGCTCTGTCATCTTAGTTAACATGTAATTAGTTGTACCATTTACAATACCAATTAATTCTATGATTTTATTCGCAGTTAAACATTGTTTTAATGGAGTGATAATCGGTATGCCACCTGCTACACTTGCTTCAAACATAAAATCTACATCATGTTTTTCAGCTGCATCAAACATATCTTTACCAAACTGTGCTAAAACATCTTTATTTGCTGTAACTACATGTTTGCCATTTTCCATAGCTTTTAACATATATTCACGTGCTGGATGTATACCACCTAATAATTCTACAACAATATCAATGCTTTCATCGTTTAAGATATCATCAATATTATCTGTAAAAACAACATCTCCATTAAAATCACGTTTTTTGTTTAAATTGCGAACTAAAACTTTGCTCACTTCGATATCATTGCCAATTTTTGCTCTGATATCATGATAATTTTCTTGTAAAACTTTTAAAACACCTGTACCTACTGTGCCACAACCTAATAAACCTAATTTTATCTTCTTTGCCATAAATATCCCTCTCTCAAGACTAGACTTTTAAACTTGACCAATAACCTCTAAACGTCTTACGCCGTTCACAAGACGCAATTTATCGAGCAATGCTTCAAGGTCAATATTCATATTTTTAGTTTCAATAGAAATTGTTGCTACTGCTACTCCTTGAAGAGGAATACCTTGGTTAATAGTCAATACGTTTCCTTTATCTTCAGAAATCATATTTAACACATTAGAAAGTACTCCCTGTTTATTATCAAGAACAAAAGAAACAGAAACAATTTTATTGATACTTGCTTCATAAAATGGTAAAACAAAGTCTTTATATTTATAATAAGCACTACGGCTTAAACCCATTTTAGAAACGGCATCATTTATAGTCATATTATCATGACGACGTAACATTTCTTTTACCTTGATTGTTTTTTTGATTGCAGAAGGTAAAATATCTTCTTTTACTAAATAGTATCCTGAATCTTTTTTTGTCATTATTAAGTCCTCCGTACTTTTACAATGGATAATATTCTTTTTATAGCAGACATTATATCATTTTATCACCATAATAGCAAAGGGTATTATTAAGTTTTAGATAAATTATCTATGACCTGCTTTTATTTTATTTTCATTTCCATTTAAAAGACGTACTATATTTGTTTTATGGCGGTAAATAACAAATATAGCTGCTACTATACCGAAAATGACAAACTCCATAGGCATATCAAAAACATAGGCTAAGATTGGTACAAAAGCTGCTGCAACGATTGAAGCAAGTGATACATATTTACTAATCATTACAATTATAAGCCAAATAAAAAAGACACAAACAGATACTTTTGGCATCAACATAATCAATACACCAAGTCCTGTTGCTACACCTTTTCCACCTTTTAATTTTAAAAATATGGAGGCAGAATGACCTACTATTGCTAATATACCACCTAAAATCATAGCCATAGAGCTACCAACTAAAGTCATACCTAGATACACGCCTAATAAGCCTTTTATTAAATCAGCTAAAAATATGACAAATCCAGGAAATTTTCCTAAAGTACGCCAAGCATTAGTAGCACCAATATTTTTACTACCATGTTCACGTAAATCTACATGCCAAATTCCTTTTCCTAAAACCAAGCCACTTGGAATAGAACCAATGACATAACTACAGATTATTACTATAAGAAAATTAAATTCCATTATTCATCATCTTCCTCTTTTCTTCCACGAACTACTAATTTAAGAGGAGTTCCTTCAAAACCAAAACTTTCTCTTAGTTTGTTTTCTAAGAAACGCAAATAGGAAAAATGCATCAATTCTGGGTCATTAACAAATACCAAGAATTTTGGTGGTTTAATATCAGCTTGAGTCATAAAGTAAATTTTTAATTGTTTACCTTTATGAGATGGTGGTGGATTGATAGAAACAGCATCCATTACTAATTGATTTAATACGCTTGTCTGTACACGCATAGCTTGTTGTTCAGCTACATATTTTACAAGGTCAACTACGCGATGTACACGCTGTTTTGTAAGTGCAGAAGTGTATAAAACTGGTGCATATTGTAAAAATCCAAGTTCATCACGAATATCTTCAGTAAAACGCAAAGAAGTTTTATCATCTTTTTCAATTAAATCCCATTTATTGACAACAATTATACAGCCTTTACCAGATTCATGAGCATAACCTGCAATTTTTTTGTCTTGTTCTGTTACACCTTCAGGAGCAGAAATTACCATTAAAACTACATCTGCTCTATCTACAGCACGAAGAGAACGCATTACGCTATAACGCTCGATAGGCATATCAATTTTACCTTTACGTCTCATACCAGCAGTATCAATCAAAGTAAAATGTGTATTGCCATCATCAAATTTTGTATCGATAGCATCACGAGTAGTTCCTGCTACATCACTTACGATTACACGTTCTTGACCTAATAGGGCATTTACTAAAGAAGATTTACCTACATTTGGTCTACCAATAACGGCAATGCGAATTTCATCATGTTCGATATCATCTTCTAAATCTTTAGGGAAATTAGCTACTATTTCATCTAATAAATCGCCTACATTCAAAGCATTTGCAGCAGAAATACCGATTGGCTCGCCAAGTCCTAAATTATAAAATTCATATACATCTAAATGCTGTTTTGGACTGTCAATTTTATTTACAGCGACAATAACAGGTTTTCTTGTATTTCTTAAGATATGACCTATTTCTTCATCATCATGAGTCATTCCTGTACGACCATCAACCATAAATACAATTACATCAGCTTCTTCAATTGCTAGACGTGCTTGTTGACGCATGGAAGCTAAAATTTTACCTTCACCGTCATTTTCAAGTTCAATCCCGCCAGTATCAATCATTGTGAATTGATGATTTAACCATTCAGCGTCCATATAAATTCTATCTCTAGTAACACCTGGAAAATCTTCAACAATGGATACTCTCTTTTTACCTATTTGATTAAAAAACGTAGATTTACCTACATTAGGGCGTCCTACAATAGCTACTATTGGTTTACTCAAATTCTTCACCTCATCAATAATATTATTTTGCAAAACTCATTTATTATATACTGTCATCATTATTTTGTATAGCTAGCATTTGATTGCCATGTATAAATAGCTTTGCTTCGTTCACATTTTATATTATGCCAATCAGCTAACAAATTCTTTAACATAATAGCATCGCTGGCAACTTTAACTTCTTCATCAGGAAAAGCTTTTTTGATATCCTCTAAAGTATAATCATCTAAGAAAATATCTTCACCTTCACGAAGTGCACAGCTTGGAATAATAATACCATCTCTATTAGCTTTATTCTGCTTTAGATTTTTTATAATATCTTGACCTGTCAATAATCCTGTAACAGTTACCTCATGACCAAAAAATTCATTTTCTAAAGCTAATACATTAGCATTTAAATTATCTATATTCAATTCATCAACTAAATTTTTAATCACTTTTCCTGCTGATTTTCCACAGATAATATCTAAATTTAAAGGTTTTTGATAATTATTGGAATTAATCTCTGTTTCTTTCCATTGTTCAATGAAATTACGTGTAAGACCTATACCATTATCAAGCTGTGGAAAACCATCATATTCTTCAGCTTTTGGCAATGGTTCACCAGCTAACAGATAAAATTCATCACTTAAATAAATAAAATTTTTACCTGTTTGTTTGCGCATTTTTTCTTGCCAATGACGTACTTGTTCGATGACTTTTTTAGCGCCTTGTGCATCAAATGTTTTAAGTGGATAACAATTTTCTCTAAATTTAGTAAGACCTACTGGTACAATACCTAAAGTTTTTGCATATGGCTGCATACTGATGATATCTTGAATTGTTCTATCTAATTCCGCGCCATCATTTAACCCTGGACATAATACCACTTGTGTATGATATTCCACATCAGCCTCATTTAATTTAGCCAATTGTTCCATAATTAATTCACCACGTTTTGTTCTGAGCATTTCTCCACGAAGTTTTGGATTAGTTGTATGCACAGAAATATACAATGGTGATAAATGTAATCTGTGTATTCTCTCTAAATCACGAGGTCCCATATTCGTCATGGTAACAAAATTCCCATAAAGGAAAGATAAACGATAATCGTCATCTTTTATATATAAGGAATCGCGCATATTAGGAGCTACTTGATCCACAAAACAAAAATAACAATTATTAGCACATTGGCGAATTTTACCGAATACAGCTGATTCAAATTCTGCCCCAAGCTCTTCATCTATATCTTTTTCAAAAGCAATTATTTCTTGCTCTCCATTTTCATGTTCTATTAACATTTCAATTTCTTCATCTGCTAAAGCAAAACTTAAATCAATAATATCTGTCAATTCTTGTTCATTTATAGATATTATTTTATCACCAGGTACTAATTCTAATTCTTCAGCTAAACTTCCTTGATGTATAGCTGATATGATACCGCCTTTAGCCAATCAAATCACCTCTTTTATCTTATTTTTATGTTAATTATACAATTTATCAAGTCAGAAAAAAAGAGTGATGATTTCCACCACTCTTTTTGCATTTAAATATTAAATAATTATTCGTTTACTTCGTCGCCGATTGTAACAGCTGTGTTATCTTGTTTTGCTAAGAAATCTTGATATTCAGCTTTTTCAGCGTCTTGTTGCACTTTTGTAATGCTAAGAGCAACTTTTTTATTATCCATATCTACATGAATAACTTTTACAGTAACTTCATCGCCAACATTTACAGCTTCAGAAGCTTTTGTAATGTGTTTTGGAGAAAGTTCACGCATACGAATTAAACCATCAAAACCAGGTTCAATTTCCATAAATGCACCAAAATCTGTTAATTTTACGATTTTGCCTTTTACATAAGAACCTACTGGATATTTTTCTGCTTTATCGAACCAAGGATCACGAACAGTATCTTTAATGCTTAAAGAAATACGTTTTGTTTCTGGGTCAAAAGCTTTTACTAAAACTTCTACTTCTTGACCAACGGATAATACGTCTGCTGGATTTTTGATATGATCCCAAGAAAGATCAGAGATATGTGCAAGTCCATCAACACCACCGATATCAATAAATGCACCATAATCTACTAAACGTTTTACAACACCTGTACGTTTTTCACCTTCAACAATGCTTGCTAAAGCTTCTTCACGTTTTTGTTCACGTTGTGCTTCAAGAACGCTACGACGAGAAAGAACGAGGCGTTGTTTTTTAGGGTCTGCTTCCATAATTTCAACTTCAACTTTTTGACCTACAAATTCATTTAAATCTTTGACAAAATGAAGTGCAATCTGAGAAGCAGGAATAAATCCACGAAGACCAAAAGCAGTAGTGAGTAAACCACCTTTTACAACCTGAAGAATTTCTACTTCAATGATTTGTTTTTCTTCTTTAACTTTTTCTACTTTTTCCCATGCAACTAAACGGTCTGCACGAGTTTTGGAAAGAATTAATCCATTTTCTCCGCCTAAAGCAACTACATATACGTTAATTTTGTCGCCAACTTTAACTACATCTGTAGCAGCTTCTGGTTCTGGATAAGCCAATTCTTTTTTGGCGATAGGAATTTCTGTTTTATAACCGATATCAACATACGCTTCATCACGGTTAACTAAAACCACAGTACCTTCTATAACTTCATGTGGATTAAATTCCTTCATAGATTCTTCTGCTAATAAGCTTGCCATGTCTTGCACTTTTCATATACCTCCTTGATAATCCAGTCAGGTGTAGATGCACCTGCTGTAATACCAATTTTTTTAATATTATTGAACCAATCATCATGTAATTCATCAACCGTTTCTATATGATGTGTTACACAATGCTCGGTGCATAATTGCGCTAATCGAGTTGTATTAGCACTATTGCGACCACCAACAACAATCATCATATCTACTTCTTTAGATAATTTTATCGCAGCAGACTGACGTTTATCTGTGGCTGTGCAAATTGTTCTTAAAATCCTGATATCATAAGATTTAGTTAATAAAATATTAACAATCTCACTAAAGGCTTTTGCTGAAAATGTTGTTTGCGCTACAATACCCAATTTAGATACAAAAGCTATATTTTCAGCTTCTTCTTGTGAACCAATAACTAATGAATTTTTACCAGCCCACTCTTTAATACTTTTTACCTCAGGATGATTTTTTTCGCCTATAATAATAACTTTGAAGCCTTCATCAGCTAGCGCTTTGGCTGACATTTGAGCTTTCTTAACATGTGGACAAGTAGCATCTGCAAGCTCTAGCCCTTTTGCTTTTATCGCATCATATATGCTTGGACCTACACCATGAGAGCGAATTATTATTTTCCCATTCTCCATTTCATCAACTGATTCTACTATTCCGATACCTTCATCAGCTAATGATTTTACCATTTGCGGATTATGAATTATTGGTCCTAAAGTGCAAACTTTTTTTGATAAATCAATATTATCTTTAGCAGTTTTTATTGCTCTTTTTACACCATAACAAAATCCATAATCGTCAGCTAAAATTACTTCCAAAATTTATCACCATCAAAAATTATATTACTAAGCTTACCATATAGTATACCATACTATGCTATCTTTATTCTACTTTATTTTTAGCATTGACGCAATTTCTTGCATTATTTTTTCAGTAAATTCTTGTAAATTTTCTTTATCCACTTTTTCTGCTTCAAAAGTCATAGGTTTTCCATAAATTAAAGTTATTTTTCTAAACGGTCTTAATTTAAATGTTCCTTGTATTGCTACAGGAATAACTGTTGCTTTTGATTTTGCAGCAATGAGTGCTACCCCTGGTGCCCCCTTGTGTAATTTTCCATCTTTACTTCTAGTACCTTCAGGAAACATACATATACACTCTTTTGCTTCTAACATCTGCAATGCTGTTTTTATTGCAGCTCTATCTGAAGCACCTCTTTTTACAGGAAAAGTATGCACATTTTCTAAAATATTTTTCAATATCGGCACTTTAAACAACTCTTCTTTAGCCATATAAGCCAAATGACGAGGTATGAATGTTCCTACCAGTGGAGGATCCCAGTTGCTTAAATGATTAGCAGCTAAAATTACAGCTCCTTCTTTAGGTATATTTTCTTTTCCTTTGACTGTTGTAGGAAAAATAACAGAATAAATAAATGTAAATATTATTCTAAGTAATCCATATAACATAATTAAAAATCCTCAAACTATAAATTCACAAAAATAGCCTTAAGCATTAGCTAGTCTTATAATCTCTTGTAAAACTTCATCAATAGTCATTTTTGTTGTATCTAATAAAATAGCATCGTCTGCTTTTTTTAATGGAGAAACTTCTCTTTGCATATCAGCTTCATCTCTAGCTATAATATCTTTTTTTATTTCTTCTACATCTACATCATAGCCTTTTTCTTTCATTTCTTTAGCTCTGCGATTTGCTCTTTCATCAGCAGAAGCTGTTAAATAAATTTTTAAATCAGCATTAGGAAGTACACATGTTCCAATATCTCTACCATCCATCAATACAGAACCATCTTGTGCCATTTTACGTTGAAGCTCTACCATTTTTTGACGAACTTCACTAATTGCTGCTACTTGTGATACTAAAGCTGTTACTTCTGGTGTTCTAATCGCTGTACTTACATCTTGTTCATTTACAAAAATGAGCATATTTCCATTATCATTATACGCCAATCGTATATTAATATCTTCAATTACAGATAAAACTTGTGCTGTATTTACAGGCACTTGATATTTTTGCAATACAAGCCAAGCTACACCTCTATACATCGCACCAGTATCAATATAAATATAATTTAATTTTTTAGCTGCCATTTTCGCTATGGTAGATTTACCTGCTCCCGCTGGACCATCAATAGCAATTACAGATTTCTTCATCATTCTCACCTATATAAAATTTGTAAATTATTCAAAACGAGTTAATATCTCATAAAAAGTTGGATAGGAAATATTTACACATTCGCTATTTTCAATTTCAATACCTACACCGCTAGCTCCTAATATTGCAAGTGCCATGGCAATTCTATGATCATCATGAGAATTACATACAGCTTTTTGTAAATTATTTCTTTGACCGCCAGTGATTATTAAGCCATCTTGAGTTCCTTTTATGCATGGACAAACTTTGTTAAATTCATCGGTGATAACTTGCAATCTATCTGTTTCTTTTACACGTAATTCGCCAGCACCTGTGATAATAGTTTCACCTTCTGCAAACATACTAGCTACAGTAATAATAGGAATTTCATCAATGAGTCTAGGCATGATATCTGCACCAAAGCTTGTACCATGTAATTTAGCATAACGCACACGAATATCAGCAATAGGTTCTACTTCATCGCGAACATTTAAAAGTTCAATATTAGCTCCCATAGCTTTTAATACATCAATAATTCCTGTACGTGTTTCATTTATACCTACATCTTTTAAAACAATATCGCTATCTTCGATAATTGAACCAGCTACAAGCCAAAAAGCAGCTGAAGAAATATCACCTGGTACATGAATTTCTTTTGGAGCTGTCATTTTTTCCACTTTACTAATTGTTATGCTTGTACCAGATTTTTCTAATTTTACACCAAAACCTTCAAGCATACGTTCTGTATGATCTCTAGAAGTATATGGCTCAGTTACTGTAGTTTTGCCTTCAGCATTCATGCCAGCGAGTAAAATAGCAGATTTCACCTGCGCACTAGCCATTGGCATTTGATAATCAATACCTTGTAAACTTTCTTTTGCAGGGATTACAGTTATAGGCAATAATTTATTTTCTTTTCTTCCTACAATATTAGCCCCCATTTGGCTCAATGGGTTAATTACCCTTCCCATAGGACGACGACTAAGTGAAGCATCACCTGTAAAAGTAGTTAAAAATTTTTGACCTGCCAATATTCCCATCATTAAACGAAGTGTTGTGCCTGAATTTCCAGCATCAATTATACTTTGCGGTTCTTGAAGTCCATGAAAACCATTACCTTTTACAATCAAAGTATTTTCATCTAATTCTTTAACTTTTACACCTAAAGCTCTCATACAATTTACAGTAGACATACAATCTGCTGCATGTAAAAAATTAGTGATTTTTACTTCACTATCACAAAGACCAGCAAACATTACACTACGATGTGATACTGATTTATCTCCAGGTATTAAAATTTCTCCTTTTAATCCTGTTTTTATCGGTTGAATTTCTTTTAAAGCCCCCATAACTTCAAACCTTTCTTTAACAAATTTAATTATTTTAAGCATAATTATAACACTATAGCACGATAATTGTAAAAATTTTTATATTTACATCTTTATTACTAAAATTATTACTTAGATAAAATATTTATCATAAAAATTTTAAAATCTATAGTTAAATTTATGCTTTTAATCATTAAATTTTTCTCATACATTTTTTATATAATCTAAATAATCAACACCTGCATAAATTACTTTATTATCTCTTATAACAAAACCAACTTCTGTACCCCAATCGCCTTCACCTTCGACAGCATAAGCTATTTCTTCATCATCATTTATCATATCCACATATAAAGCCTCAAACCAACAATAATTCAAGATTTCACGAACATCACTTATCTTTGGTAATGTAAATTCATCTTTTACATTTTCCCAAAGTTGTGTGCAAATTTCATCTATCATACCATCTGTGAGATTATTAAAAGACTCTACACATTTTTCAGCACATTCTTTTAACTTATCGTCATTTATATAAATACTTAATTTATGCTTATGTTCATCATCTTGAAAAAATTTACTTTGAAAACTGCCTTCACCATTTTCATTTGACCAATAAATCATAAAATAATTTCTCCTCAAATTTTTAAATTAATAAATTTACATATTGCTTTATTAATTTCATTCTACCATATTTAAAATACCTTAATATAAATAACTACTAAAATTCATTCAATATTAATTACAATTTTACAATTTACAAACAACCTTAATAATCATGCTTTTAGTTAAATAGAAAAAGTTAATAAATAAAAAACACTTGACAAATTTAACAGAATAGTTTAATGTATACATATCGTAAAGTTGTAAACATGAAATCAAATATAATAAATCCTATGAACAGACAAGTAACTTATAGCAAAAAGCTACAGAGAGCTGATGGTTGGTGCAAATCAGTGTGATGTTATAGTGAACATCATCTGGGAGGATTTTGACTGAAAAGTAATTATACTTAGTAAGTCAAAACGGCTTTTCCTCGTTATTGGAAAATACATTTGTATATTCTAGTTATCAATTAATTATTATAAATGTATTCTGAGTGTTGCTATTATTAGCAAAATTTGGGTGGTACCACGGATTTAAAAAGTTCGTCCCTTAGAAATATATTTCATATATATTTTTAAGAGATGAACTTTTTTATTATATTAATGCATGTTTGCATAAATTTATAAAGTATTTTTTAATACAAAAGATACAAAAGGAGATTTTTTATTATGGCAAAAATTTATTATCAAGAAGATTGTAATCTTAACTTATTAAAAGGTAAAAAAATTGCTGTCATCGGCTATGGTAGTCAGGGTCATGCACATGCGTTAAATTTAAAAGAATCTGGTTTAGATGTTGTTGTAGGTCTTTACAAAGGAAGTAAATCCTGGGCTAAAGCAGAAGCTCAAGGTTTTGATGTTTTCACAGCTGCTGAAGCTGCTGCTCAAGCAGATGTTATCATGGTTCTTATCAATGATGAAAAACAAGCAAAAATGTATAAAGAATCTATCGAACCTAATTTAACAGCTGGTAAAATGCTCATGTTCGCTCATGGTTTTGCTATTCATTTCAATCAAATCGTTCCACCAAAAGATGTTGACGTTACTATGATTGCACCAAAAGCTCCTGGTCATACAGTTAGAAGCGAATATTTAAGAGGTCGTGGAACTCCATGTCTTGTTGCTGTATATCAAGATGCTACAGGCAACGCTTTAGATTTAGCTCTTGCTTATGCAAATGGACTTGGTTGCTCTAGAGCAGGTGTTCTTGAAACAACTTTCAAAACTGAAACAGAAACTGACCTCTTTGGTGAACAAGCTGTTCTTTGCGGCGGTGTTTGCGCTTTAATGCAAGCTGGTTTTGAAACATTAGTTGAAGCAGGTTATGACCCACGTAATGCATATTTTGAATGTATTCATGAAATGAAACTTATCGTTGACCTTATCTATGAAAGCGGTTTTGCTGGTATGCGTTATTCTATCTCCAACACTGCTGAATATGGTGATTATATCACTGGTCCAAAAATCATTACAGAAGATACTAAAAAAGCTATGAAGAAAATTCTTTCCGATATTCAAGATGGTACTTTTGCTAAAGATTGGCTCATGGATAACCAAACTGGTTGTGCTCATTTCCTTGCTATGCGTAAACGTGCAGCTGAACATGAATGCGAAAAAGTTGGTGCTGAACTTCGTAAACTTTATAGCTGGAATGATTCCGATAAACTTATCAACAATTAATAGCGGCGATATATAAAGCAAAAAGAGATGCTGCAAAGCATCTCTTTTTTTATCAAAATATTTGATTACATATATAAAGGAGGAAAAATTCATGCGAATAAACGGCGCTCAAGCAATTATTGAATGTTTGAAAAAAGAAAATGTAAATCTTGTTTTTGGTTACCCTGGCGGTGCTGTTTTGACATTATATGATGCTTTATATCAAAATAAATTTCCTCATATTCTAACCAAACATGAACAAGGTGCTATTCATGCTGCTGACGGTTATGCTCGTTCTAGTGGAAAAGTTGGAGTATGTTTTGCTACATCTGGTCCAGGTGCTGCCAATTTAATCACAGGTATTGCGACAGCTAATATAGACTCTATTCCTATCGTTTGTATTACAGGACAGGTTGCTACTCATTTAATTGGTAAAGATTCTTTCCAAGAAGCCGATGTATGTGGTATTACAGCACCTGTAACTAAACATAATTACTTAATAAAAAAAGTTAGCGATTTACCACGAGTATTTAAAGAAGCATTCCATATTGCTTCTACTGGTAGACCTGGCCCTGTTGTCATTGATATTGCTAAAGATGTATTTGAAGCTGAAATAGATTTTGAATATCCTACAGAAGTTAATCTTCGTGGATATAAATTACAAAAAGATGGCAATACAGACGATATTGATACTTTAATCGAAGCTGTAAAAACTGCTGAAAAACCTGTTTTATTTGTCGGCGGTGGCGTTATTTCTTCAAATACTTCTGCGTATATCAAACAATTAACTGAAATAACTGGCATTCCTGTTGTTGAAAGCCTTATGGGTAGAGGCTCTATTCCATGCGACCAATTAGAATCCTTAGGCATGGTAGGTATGCATGGTACTTATACAGCAAATATGGCAGTAATGGAATGTGATTTATTAATTGCTTTAGGCGCTCGTTTTGATGACCGTGTTACTGGTAAAGTTTCTGAATTTGCCCCTAATGCCAAAATCGCTCATTTTGATATTGATAGTGCGGAAATAAACAAAAATGTACATGTAGATTATCCTGTTGTCGGTGATTTACGTTGGTCTTTACCTTTGTTCACAGCTAAACTTTCTATCATTGGCGCACAATTAAAAGATCAATATAAACCTTGGCGTGATTACATCTTTGAAATGAAACATTTCAATCCTTTATTATATCGTGATGATGAAAATTTAATCATGCCTGAAAATATTATCACTAATATCAGTAAAATTTGTGATGAAAACACTATTGTAGTAACAGATGTTGGTCAACATCAAATGTGGGCAGCACAATATTACAATTTACAAAAATCTCGCAAATTTATCACTTCTGGTGGACTTGGTACTATGGGATTTGGTCTTCCTGCTGCAATTGGCGCTAAACTTGCAAATCCTGATAAAAAAGTAGTTTTATTTACTGGTGATGGTAGTATCATGATGAATTGTCAAGAATTTGCTACTGTTGCTGATTATAATTTAGATATAAAAGTAGTAGTACTCAATAACCATATGCTTGGCATGGTTGCTCAATGGCAACGTATGTTCTACAATCATCATTATTCCCATTCCGTATTGAGAGGTAAAACTGATTTAGTAAAATTAGCTCAAGCTATGGGTGTAAATGGTTATCGCATTGATAATAAAACTACATTCAATGAACAATTAGCTAATTACATCAATAGTGATGGTGCTTGTCTTATTGATATATTAATTCCTGATGAAGAAAATGTATTCCCTATGGTTCCCGCTGGTGGACGACTTGATCAAATGGTATTGGAGGCAGAACAATGAAATATCAATTAACACTATTAGCTGAAGATACTCCTGGAGTATTGAGCCATATTGTTTCCCTTATCAGCAGACGTTCATTTAATATCAATACCTTATCTGTAGGCTATACAGAAGAAGAACATGTTACTAGAATGAGCTTTGTCTTGACTGCTGATAGTGAAAATGAAGTAGAACAAGTTATGAAGCAAATCAATAAACTCATTAATGTAATCAAAATCGTTAATTTGACTCATATTGATTCTATCAACCGCGAACTTGTGATGATAAAAGTAAAAGCTGACCCTATAACTAGAAATGATATTGTAAATATAGTAAATATCTTCCGTGCAAAAATAGTTGATATCAATCGCGAAACACTCGTTATTGAATTAACTGGCGACCATACAAAAATTGATGCCCTTTGTGAAATGCTTGCAGATTATGAAGTAATCGAAGTAGCTAGAACTGGTACACTCACTATGTCACGTGGTCCTATTCCTGTAAAAAATATGTAATATATAAAATAAAGACATTCTTTTTTATAAATTTTAATTTAAAATTTGATATAGAAGAGAATGTCTTTTTATTTTCATTAAATTTAAAGAGGTGATTTCTGTGATATTAAATGTTTTAGTAGATAATAATACTTTTATTGATAAATATTTTTTAGGTGAACCTGCACTTAGTTATTTCATTGAATTAAATAATAAAAAAATTCTTTTTGATACAGGATATTCAGACATTTTTTTAACTAACGCAAATAAAATGAATATTTCTTTAGCTAACTTAGATTATATTGTTTTATCTCATGGCCATAGCGACCATACTGGTGGGCTAAAAAGTCTTTTACATAAATATAATCTAGAAAAGACAAAATTAATAGCCCATCCTCAAATTCTTTATCCTAAACGAAAAAATAATATAGATATTGGAATATCTATGTCTTTTGATGAATTATCACATAAATTAGAACCTATACTTACAAAAGAGCCGTATTGGATTGATGATAGTCTTGTATTTTTAAGTGAAATTCCCACTAAATTTCCATTCGAACGCATAAAAGTAGGCGAAGTTTTTAAAGATAATCAATGGCAAGATGATTTAAATTTTGATGATAGTGCTATGGTTTATAAAGGCAAAGACGGATTAGTTATCATAACAGCTTGTTCTCATAGTGGAATTTGTAATATCATCGAATATAGTAAATCTTTATTTCCTAATACAAAAATTCACAGTATTATTGGCGGTTTTCATCTATTAAAAGTCGATGATAAATTAAGAAAAACTATTGATTATTTAAAAGAGCAAGCTATCGATATTATTTATCCTGCCCATTGTACTTGCCTTCAAGCAAAAATTCAAATGGCTAAGTATATGAATATTCAAGAAGTTGGCGTTAATGTGATGTACTCCCACCACTTTCGCTATCGCTTAGAAGTGGGGGCTTCTTGTTCGATACAACTTTTGTTGTAAGCATAAGCAAG
>NZ_CFQVBI010000019.1:0-4638 GCF_986095205.1 Megamonas sp.
AGACCTTGAAAGAGGTTACATTGCCTAATATATTGCCAAGCCGTAAGTAACCCTTGCGGCTTTTATTTTTGGCGCAGAACCACAGACGTACATTTTTCCAATTCTGACTTTCTGAAAATTTCCACTTTAATAAGAGTTATATAGCCTATACTTTATAATATGCCACATACAGCCAATGACATTAAAAAGACTACATAATTAAAGAATCACCCATATTCAGTTTAGCTAAAAGTCAAGAGAACAGATATATAAGGTACTTAGTACAGAAATCCCCCTCCCTATTCTGACTGTAGCCTAAAATATATAAGAGTGGCTGTAGCGCGTGCCCACAACCCCTTTAGTCCCCCTCTGTATATTGATATAAAAAAGAATTATTAATCATTTAAACTTTTATCAATATGAATAATTTAGTTATCATGCCAACAGAGAAAAGAACTTTAAATTTAGGTGAGTTTGCAGAAGAAGCAACCATTATTGAAGAAACTGCAAAGCCAAACATTACTTTCTTGGAAGCAAATACAGATTCTATCACACTGGAAGAACTTGCAAACAAATGTGTTGTGCCTACTTGGGCAAACCAAGAATTAACCATTGCACACCAAGACTTTATTTCTTGTGTGCATGAAGCTGCAAGTACATTCTATGCAGGTGAAAAGGTGAGCTTTCCAGAAATAAGAGTTTCACATATAGTACGTGGTAGAATACCGTCCGCACTAGGCAAGAAAGCAAGTGAACTGTTAGAATGTGAAAAGACACAATTCTATCAAAGGCTTGCATTTGCTTTTACTGTTCCAACTATTTTTGAAACAATAAGAGGACAAAAACTTGAATTGTGCATAGGTGGGGTAAGAAATTACAGTGACTTGAATCTGTACCGTTCTTCCAAAGGCTTGGAGAAATTTTCTTGTTTTATAGGTTGGAGAATGAAAATTTGTTCTAATCAGATTCTTACTGGTGAGGGTGTGAGGTTCAACATGGAAGTAACCAATATCAATGAGCTTTACAGAAATGTACTGGAATTGTTTAACAACTTCAATGCAGCCAAAGAAATACATTTGATGCAAACACTATCAGATACTTATCTATCTGAAACACAGTTTGCACAAGTGGTAGGCAGAATGAGAATGTATCAAGCACTTTCACCAGCAAGGCAGAAAGCAATACCAAGACTTTTAATCACTGACAGCCAAATAAATAGTGTGTGTCGTGATTATTACACAAATGAAGTGTTTGGAGTGAAAGATAATGCTATATCTCTTTTTGATTTTCATAATTTACTCACACAATCAAACAAAAATAGCTACATAGACAGCTATTTACAACGTGGGGTAAATGCTACAGAGGTAAGTGTTGGATTAAACAATGTATTACAAGGACTGGATAATAAATATTCTTGGTTCTTGGGCTAAACTAACTAATAGGGCATCTATTTATTAGGTGTCCTTTCTTTTTAATAACTTAAAAATACTACAAAATGAATGATAATGAAAAACTAGTACTATGGGGCATACTAGTAGTACTGTTACTAATAATAATTGGTATTATAAATCCATTTTTGCTGATACTGATTTTATCCATCTTTATTTATATACAATCATAAATACTCACTAATATACAAAGTGAATGTTTTACTAGAAATCAACACATTAACTAATTGGCTAGTATGTTGGTAGTGGTAAAACATTCACTTTTATTTATTTACATATAAAACAGAACATTATGAGTTTAAAGTATTCAAGCACTACAGCAGATTATTTAGTTTGGTCTGATGCAATGAATTTAATAAGAAAATTGGCTAAAGATGGAAATTACAAAATTTCACTTCTTATAGCTTTGGGGTGTTTCACTGGTTTAAGAATATCTGATATTCTAACTTTGAGATGGAAACAGATATTAAATACCAGTGAATTTACAGTAATAGAGAAAAAGACAAATAAGGTGAGAACTATTAGAATAAATGCCCAACTTGGGCAGCACATTAAAGAATGTTATGAACAGATAAAGCCAATAGGAATTAACTCACCTATTTTAGTGAGCCAAAAAGGAACTGTTTTCACTATCCAAAGAATCAATGTGATACTAAAAGAGGTGAAAAAGAGGTACAAACTACATATAGGCAATTTCAGTTGCCATTCCCTTAGGAAGACCTTTGGCAGACAAGTTTATAATATGAACAGTGATAATTCAGAACTTGCCTTAGTTAAACTTATGGAACTGTTTAATCATTCCAGTGTAACCATAACTAAAAGATATTTAGGACTTAGGCAGGAAGAACTACTAAATACTTATGATTGTCTAAGTTTCTAATCTGTTGGAATGTGACAAAGTTTGAAGTAGCTGAACCATTTACAGAAATAGAAAAGTTTGTCACATTCTGATAGTTCTAGCGGATTGCAACCAGTTCCGTAACGGAGTGGGAGATTCTCTTTTTTTAAAGGCATGATATGGCTTGTAGTTTATGGTATGTGCGATTTTGGAACAAATTTATCCTCACGAATGGCACTATAATTGAAAATGAATCATTAATTTTGTGGACTAATTAACTAAAAACACAATAGATATGGAAGATATGTTCTCTTTAGGAAGTGTTATATTATGGAATAATATACAGTGTGGTACTGATGGTGCTACAGACGGAGAGATTGCAGAATTATTTGTTTCAAAAGTTTTAGGCTCTGTTGTTCTGAAATTGAAATACGAAGATATTGTCTATGCTGTATCAAATGATGATATGCATCCTATTATTTTCACCGCAAATACATTAAAAGGGAAAAAATATTTTATCTACGAAAATTTTAAGATTCTGAAACGCAACATAGAAGCAATAAAATCAGAGTAATTTCATCCATATATCAAAATCAGAGTTTGCGGAAACGTGAACTCTTTTTTTATGCCTATTATGAAGATTAGATATTTCTTTCATTCATTACTTAGTTAGACTACAAATCTATATACCTTATTATCTCTAACAGAATTGCATTTTCCAATCCGCAGAATCTACGGGTACTTTTTTAGGGAAGAAATCTTTTTATAGTCCCCGTTCAAAAAAAGTACCCGCTTATGAAGTTACAAAGAACAGGGAGCAATATTGCCTAATACCTTATACTACAGATATGTTTTGGAACACTTAGAACTGCATTTATCAGTGTTTTATCTTTAGCTATTCAAAACCTTTTGCTAACTTTGCAACAATTTCAGAGGTCTTAATGTGTTAAGGCGCTGAAAGGACATATTTAACGAAAGGTGTTATTGAGATTATCTTCTTAGATTAAACTTCGCAACTTTAATTTTGGAATGAAGATGATAGCAATAGCACCCACACATTTGATATATATTCATCTTGTAAATGAGTTATATACCTTTTGGTGTGGGGCTATTGTTTTATCCATTCCAAAGGTATTGCGAAGACCTAATCTAAGGATAAGACAAATATAGTTCCCACACCTTATTTTATATCCACTTCTTCGGGGAATTGGGAAGTACAATATTAGTGAGCAATGAAAAAGATTATTTCAATTTTAGCTTTTACAGTACTGCCAACAATTGCTTATTCACAACTTCCATTAGTTGAATACAAACCCGTAATAGTTGGCAAAAGCAATAACAACAGTAGCAACGAACATAACCGTGGCAATAGTAACGGGTATTTTCCGAATGTGCCTTCATATTCTACTCCTAACCGTTCTACCACACAAAGCTATCAGACTGTAGGAGCATACTTCTTTGATGCAAGTTCACAAAATCTCAAAAGAACAAAAATCAAAATCAATTTAGGAGAATCTTATTCGGGAGAAACTGAAATCTATGTTCGGGCTGTATTAGACCGTTCTTTATATAGAGAAAGTTGGAGAGATTGTAATAACAGAGCCGTTAGGGTCAATGCTTTATTAGACAAAGAAATTATAGTGAATAACTTTGAATGGAAAGTAGAGCATACAACGTTGGGTACTATTTACTTTAACTACTAATTGTTGAAATTATGAGAACTTTTGTTTTACTACTGCTTACCTTATACTTTGCTCCCATATATAGTGTAAATATGGGAAATGACAGTGATATTTTTATGAACAGATTATCTGTAAACCAAGAATTTCAAGGCAATTTTTCATATAAATATGGTATGCGCAAAATTGACAAAGAATTATATATACACAATTTAGGAACTAATGTTCAATCCTATGTTACAAGTAAGAATTGGAATGAATATAAACGTGAGGAATTTAGAAATGCGTATGAAAGGTATATGGACGCATTGAAAAAAGACAGACTTTCAGCTGATGATTTTGGAAACATAACAGATTCTAAAGGAGAATTGGGCAATGTTGATGGGGATGATTATTGGTACGATAATAAAGGAAATAGAATAAGTGGTGCGGAGTACAGGGCTTTAAGTGTACGCAAACAAAAGAAGTATCGGGCTTTTTATGCCAATAAAGAGGTTGCTACATATTTCAATGAAATTGCCAAAGCAATAGTAAACAGAAGATATTCACACAACATGTAAATAGTATTAAGTATGAACAAGTTAAATAAGTGCATATTGCTTTTTATCATGCTATTCCTCAATACTACTTATCTATTTGCAGACATTGGTAATCGTGGTAGATGGGATAACGGTGGAACTTCTAATTTTGGAAT
>NZ_CFQVBI010000020.1:0-38728 GCF_986095205.1 Megamonas sp.
ATATAGTAAGACCTGCTATTTTAGTAGGCAAGTATCGTTTGTATCCAAGAATCCCCTGCCTTTAGGCATGGGGAGTATGTCAACAGCTAAAATGGATAAAAGCTTATAGATAAAGAACTTTTAAAAATTAATATTAGCTGGTAATTTTTTTATAAACCTTGAAAAATAAGGTTTGATAAGCTATAATGAAGAAAAAGAATATTGATTTTACTGCGGTTAAGCATTAACATTGTACGGTCTCAATTCTATATCGGTAAACTACTATATTTGCTATTAAAGCGTTAAGCATTAACATTGTACGGTCTCAATACCATATATAAAGTATTTTGATGTAGCATATAAAGGGTTAAGCATTAACATTGTACGGTCTCTGATGAGTCCATTTATTGATATGATGTAATAGGCTGGATATGTTATTTGCTTTTTAGTGATGTTATTTTATTGATTAATATTAACAAGTGATGCTTAATTGCAAAGAGAATAAGAAAAGACATAACTTTGATATATTTTAAGGTTATGTCTTTTTTTATAAAAATTTTTCTTTTTTATGCCGAATTTTGTTTTTAGTGGTGGATATTATATATATAAAGAAAAATGAGGTGAGAATCATGAAAACATTATTTGGACTAGTATGGTTTCTTGTACAAGTTTCGCTAATGATATTAGCTGGTATTCTTTTTGGTGGCATAGCTCATTTTCTGATTGAAAGTAGATGGATTATTCTTATTCCTGGTTTGATATTGATTTATTTCCTTGGACCATATATTTTGGAGCTCATAATAAAATATAATCTTATCAAAGAAATAAAAAAAGAGTTCGATAAGTAAAGTTGTAAAGAGTAAGAAAGGAGGTGGTTTTATGTAAATTTTTAGACTTAAAGAGGTTTTTTTATAATATAGGTAGAATTAAAACCAATAGATATTAATGAGATGTTTTATTTAAGAAAATAAAGGAGATTTTAAAATGAGAAAAGTATTTTTATCTACAATGTTATTAGCCCCATTAAGACCAGAAGACCCAACATATTACACAAGTGACGATTTTGAATTAAGTGAAAACAGATATGATTTTCCACTAACATATGTTATTGATGATAAAGTTAAACCTAATGATGAAGTAATTGTGATTACAGCGGTGGAACAAGATGTTAATGGCAAACAAAATAATGCTACTATGAATTATAAAAAGTATAGAGAAGAAGTAGAAAAAATTTTTCAAGAACGTAATGTAAATTTTAAATTTGAAGAAATTCCATTAACTACAGAGTTTGATTCATTAACTTTTAATAGATTTTTTAAACAAGTAGCAATTTTGATTAATGATAATGACCAGTTGTTTGTAGATGTTACATTTGGTATGAAACCATATTCTATTAGTTTATTTGTAGCTGTAGCTTATGCTGAAAAAGCTGCTAGAAATGTAGATGTGGATACTATAATTTATGCACAGAAATATAGTGGTTTTAGTAGAGCTAAGACAGCTGAGGAAAAAGCTAAAGATCCAAGTAAATCTAGAATTTATGATATAACAGGATTATTTTATTTGAATGCTATTGCGGGCAATGCTAAATCTGGACAAAAACATAAACTAGATAAAGCCTTAGATTTATTGATAAATGATTGATGAGGATGTTACTTTGATTTTTTAGGGAGGAACTGTATATGGGAAATACAAATGACTCTAAAGAAAAAACTAAAGCTAGATATAAGAAAAGTAAACAATATATTGAGATAAATCAAGATATAGAAGAAAAAAATAAAAAAGATGATAAAAAAGATATAAATAAATTAAAAAATGAAATAGAAGGATATGTGAAAACGTATTTACAATATTTATTTGAAGGCAATTTTAAAAGAGAAGAAGAAAGAAAAGTTAAATCAAAAATAACTAGAAAATTAATGTTATTAGATTATAAGTATGATGCTTTTGCTAAAATTAGAAAAAAAGCTTTAAAATTGTCGCAAAATAAAGATAAAAATATTTATTTAAGTGATGCAGATATATTACAATTTAAAAAAGCTATAAAAAATAGTTTAGATAATATTGTTATAGAATATAAAAAAAATGCTACAGCAATATCATTTTTAACAATATTTGAAGAAGAATATTATTTAAATCTAAAATTATTAGTAGAAACTAAAATAAAAGAAGTAAGAGAAATAAAAAATCAAATAGAAGATGATGTTAGAGAATATGTACAAGGTACAGTTGATAAATTTTTAAGTGATACACGTAAAAATAATTTGATAATAAAAATTGTTGAAAAATTAATAATTTTAGAAGAAGAATATGATTTTTTTGCTAAACAACGATTAGGTGTATTAAAATTTTTAAATTATTATAACAAGAAATTAACTTTTTACGAGGCTGAAGCAGATGGATATGTTTCATTGGTAAAAGAAATTTTGAATAGTAAAGAAAAAGAGTATGAAGACACAGGAGAAATATATTCATTTATAATTGAATTTAGAAAAAGATATTTTAATAAAATGAGAGAGGCAGTTCTAAATTTATTGGATGAAGAGAATGTACAATATAAAATGCGTAAAAGTTTTGTAAAAAAAGAAATACGAATTTTATATAAAGATTTATTTAAAAAAGATAAAATATTCTTGCAAAAAGTAATAAAACAGCTTAATGATAAAAAAAGTTTTAATTACCATACAATAAAATATTTTTTTATAAAAAATATTTTATTGTATATAGAATTGCCATTTGAAGATGAAAAGGTTAATAATAATGTATATGATTATATAAGTAAGGAAGAAATACAAAAAGGAACATCTGAACAGGATATAAGATATCTTATTAAGACAAAAAGTAAGGAGGATTTAGGAGAATTAAAGAAAAATATAAGTAATATATTAAATAGATTGTATTCCGTAGATTGTGGTGGAGATAATAATAAATATATTTATAAAGCTATGAAAAATAAAAATGCTTTAGAAGCACAGTTGAAAAATATGAAAGGTATTGATATAAATAAATTAAAAGACATAGAATGGCAAATGTCGGAAATAGAAACTTGTTTATATAAAATGCAAAAAGTATTTGAAGAAAATCTTATTGTAAATATTTTTGAAATGAATGAGGATGGGAAAGAATATTCTATATTAGAACATAGGGCATTAAGGCAACCATCGTTTGAAAATGCTAAAGCAAAGTTTTTTTCTTATACAGATATTTATGAAACTATAAAAGATAAATTGTCTGAATCATCACGAATCTTTTTTAAATATATGTTTGGATATATTGTATTAGAATTTAAAAGAAGAGGTCATGAAGATGTAGAATTATATGATTATGTAAAAGATGATGCTGAGTTTATAGCATTTTATAATAAAAATATCCCTGATATAGAAAATCCTAATTATATAGAAAATGCTACAGATAAGAAATATGATTTACCAAATGAAAAAATAGTGCATAAAGCAATAGCCTTTATAACAGATTATTTAAATATAAAATATGATACTGGTAGAAAACGTAGAAAAGAAATTTTAAAAGATGTATATGCAACAGTTAAAGAAGAAAATACGGGATTGAGATATTTTAGACGTTTTTTGGAAGAAGATCTTTAGTGATAATTATATATGGAGTGCCTTTGGGCACTCCGGCTTTTTTTACATATTTATATAATGAAATAATTATTAATTTGATAGGAGTAATGTGTATGTTAAATTCAGTAGGGGCAATTTTATTGGATACACGTTCTATACAGAAATATGTTTTTTCTTGTAATAGGTTAAAAACTAATATTGGTGCTTCTTATCTTGTAGATAGTATTTTTAGTGATTTAATGGTAAATAAAATATTACCTAGCTTTAATTTAAAAATGCCTGAATTTTCATGGAATGAAGTGAAAAATATACAAATGTTAGAAGATGATAGTATTGAATGTGAAGTTGCTTATATTGGTGGCGGAAACATGATTATTTTGGTAAGAAAACAAGATACAGATACTATTGAACTTTGCAAGCAAATAGTGGGTAGTTGGACTAAAGAGATATTAATAAAGGCACCAGGATTAAAAACAGGTGCAGCGATTGGTGAATTAAATATAGACAATGAACATTTTCAAAAATCTTTAGGTCTTTTATATAAGCAGTTAAAAGATAATCAAAATATTATTTTGCCTCAGGTTGATGTGCCTTATGTTGGTTTTACTTTAGAATGTGATTATAGTGGGAAAACAGCAGAATATTTAAAAGGTAGGGTAAAAAATAATATTATCTATGAATTTGATAATAGAATGGTATCAGCAGAAATAGTAGCAAAATCAAGTGCATATAATGTAGTAGCAGAGAATTTAAAAGAAGAATATAAAGATATATTGAAAAATAAATATGATTTTGTTAGCAAGTTTGATAATTTAGGTTATAAAGATGGCGAAAGTTATGTGAGTATTATTCATATAGATGGTAATAATATGGGAATAAAATTTGCTTCATGTACAAATATGCAAGAACGTAAAACTTTATCATTAAGAACAGCTGAAATTGTAAAAAAAGGTTTTCGTGAATTATTAAAATCTGTAATAGATGATATTGAAGAAAATCGTTATAGTAAAAGTCTTGATATAAATAAGATAAAAAATAAATACTTACCTATTAGACCGATTATTATAGGTGGAGATGATGTTACTTTTGTTTGTGCAGGAAGATTAGGCATGGAATATGCAAAAAGATTTATTCAGATTGTCAGTAAAGAATATTTATTGGACGAAGTACAATATATGAATGCTCAAAATTATATTAAGAAAATTTTTAATAATACAAGTATGAGAATAAATAGTAATATGAGTTGTTGTGGTGGGGTAGCTATAGTTCCTGCGAAATATCCTTTTTATAGAGCTTATGAATTAGCAGAACAGCTTTGCAGTTCTGCTAAGAAAAAATCACGTCAAAATGATGAAAGTTTTGTAGATTTTGCTATATTACATGGAGATATGTCACCTACATTAGAACAATTATGTATACAGCAATATGAAGCACCAGAAGGCTATTTACATTATGGTCCATATTGTGTAACACAAGAACAAAAAGACAAAAGTAATATAAGTGATTTATTTTCTTTGATAGAAAAAATAAAAAGTGTACCGAATAATAAAATTAAAGATTTACGAAATGTTTTAAATGAAGACAATCATAGTATTGTTAGATTTTTGGAAAATTGTCCAGAAGTAGAAAATATATTAAAGAGTGAATTACAAAAAGAAAATGTTGTGGCAAATGATTTTTGGCAATATATGACAAATGAAAAAATGTTAAAGACTAGATATGTTGATGCAATTGAATTGATTGATTTTTCATTAAACAGTAGATTATAAGTAGGTGAATGATATGGGGATATATAAAATAAAAATAATAGCAAAATCATCATTATTGTTAGCTACAAATAAGTCGGATATAACAATTGATACACAAGTAATACATGACCGATATGGAATGCCTTATTTTCCTGCTAAGAGATTTAAAGGACTTTTATATGAAAGTGCTTTAGAAATGGCAGAAATTAGTCAAGAAAAATGGATAACGATTAAAGAGATAGATGAATTATTTGGAATAAGTGATAGTGAATCTAATATTCGTATGGAGAATTTTTATTTACCAAATTATGAGCAGATGTGTAAAGATTGGCAGTATTTGAATAATCAATATAAAGGAATTTTTACTAAACAAAGTGTATTGGAATTATATACAGATATACGATTTCAAACAGCAATTGATAAAGAAACAGGAACGGCAAAATCTACTAGTTTATATAATATGCAAGTTATTGATCAAGGAACAGAGTTTGAAGGAGCAATTGAATTAGTAAAAGATACAGATGAAAATTTATTGATTTTAATTTTAGCTTTGAAAAATTTAAGATTTGTAGGAGCAAAACGTAATCGTGGTTATGGGGAAATCTATTGTAAATGGGAAAATAATGAAGATAGATATAATGAAGTTCTTAATAAATTAAAAAATAGAGTTATATAGTATAAGGAGGTATAAGTGTGAAAAAGATAGATTATATTATAGAAACACTAGCTCCAGTAAGTTTAGCAGAGAAAAACAATGATAGCACATTATATGTTACAAAAAAATACATTCCAGGTTCTATAGTTAGAGGCATGTTAGCTGGAAAATTTATACAATATAAGAATTTAAAGAATGCACATGAAGATGAGGATTTTTATAATATATTTTTATCAGGAAAAGTACGTTTTATATCAGCATATCCAGTAGGGAAAAATTTAAAGTTGATAAAAAATAATTTTAATCCAATGAATATACCTTTATCCTTAGTGTGTAGTAAAGATGGTAAGACAGTAAAAGATATCTCATATAATAAACAAATAACACCAGGCTATAAAAAAATGAATGGATTTATGTTGAAAGCCGATAATGAAATTTGTAAAGTGGATGTGGATACTCAGGTTGAATTGCATATGGCACGTAATGAAGATAATTTACGTTTAGTTGGCAGTAATAAAGATGGTAGAATTTTTAATTATGAATATATAGAACCTAATCAGTTTTTTAAAGGATATTTGATAGTAGATGAAGATATTGTTCAAAATGTAAAATCTTTTTTAGATAATATTGATTTAGATAATATTCATATAGGTCGTTCAAGAAATGTACAATATGGTAAATGTCTTTGTAAAATAGGAGAAATTTCAAATTGTAATAGTTTTGAGTATGATGTAGTTAATAAAAATATATATTTGCAGGTATTAACACCATATATTCCCATAAAAGAATGGCAATCTGTAGAAGTGGTAGTAAGAGAACTTTTATTTGATATAGAAGTGCAATTGAAGAATATAGGTATAGATGTAAGTATAAAAAAAGAAAATATAGATATTTTAGCTAATAGTGAAGAAATTAGTGGTTATGTTAGCGTTTGGCAATCTATGAGAGAAAGAAAAAGAGCGATTTCTGCAGGTTCATTGATTGAGCTTGTTATGGATAAAATAGATAAAAATATTTTAGATAAAATGAGTGAAATTTTATATTCTGGATTAGGTTGTAGATATGAAGATGGTTTTGGACAGTTTAGACTTTGGCAAGCGATGGATAATATAAGAATAATAGATTATCCAGAAGAAATATTAATTAGAGAAAATATAAATAGTAATGTAAAAGAAAATGCAAGGAAAATTATCCAGAAAAGAATATTATTAGAAGTACGAAAGAAAGCTATAATGGATGCGGAAAGAGTAAATCCTTTAAAGACAAAAAATGTTCTTAATAGAGTAGAAAGAATATTTTTAAGTAATGATAAAGAAAATATTATAATACAAGAAATAAATGGATTTAAACCAATAGCAAAGGATAATTTGCGTAAAATAAAATTAGATGGAATGAGTGTATATAGTTTTTGGTTTGAAAATTTAAAAATGCCATATGAGAATATTAAATGGGAACAATATTTGGATTTAGATGATAATAAAGTTAAATTATTAAAGAATGATTTAGGAAATAATATTTTTACTATTGATAAAGATATTTTATTTAAAGAATATTGGTTATGGTTTATAAAGCATTTGAAAAAAATAAATTAGTTAGATAAATTCATAGGAGAGATAGAAATGAATAATGAAGCAAAAATAATAAAAAAGATAGTTTTTTCAAATGTCCCTATAAAAGTGAAATCTCCATTGAGAATATCTACAGGAAAAGATGATGGTATTACAGATATGTTGATTTTAAAAGATAAATATGGTCAAGCATTTATACCGGGAACTTCAATAGTTGGTGTATTGCGGAATTATATATCTGATATCTATGGAGAAAAAATAGAAAATATTATTTTTGGCAATGTAAATAAAAATAATGAAAATCAAAGTTTGATTAGAATAAGTGATGTGAAATTAAATAATGTAAAAATTATCCATAGAGATGGTGTAGCTATTGATGATATTACTAATGTGAGTAAAGATAAGGCAAAATATGATTTTGAGATGATTGAGCGAGGTGCAGAAGGTTTATTAAATATAGAAATAACTGTACGAAAAAAATTTAAAGATGTAGATATAGATGAAGTAGCAAAAACTATAGCATATATATTAGATACAGGTATGAATATTGGAGCATTAACAACGAAAGGATATGGAAAAATACAAATAAAAAAGAAACCTACTCCTTTTTATATTTTTGATTTTAGTAAAGATGAAGATGCTTGGGCATGGTTAGAGTATTTAGATGGCAATATTAATAAAGTGCCAGTAAAATATGATGATGCTAAAAGTAACATAATAAGCGATTTTAGAATGAGAATAGGGTTGTCTTTAAAGAATTCTATGATAATAGCAACTACAGATTTTCAAGAAGAATTATCGAAAGAAAGCAATATAAAAATAAGGGCAGTGCAATTAAAAAGTGGAGAAGATTATGTTATTCCAGGTACTAGTATAAAAGGGGTTATTAGAAATAGAGCAATTAATATATTAAGAAATTTATCAAATTATAAAAATGAAGAAAATGTGGTATCTTTTATAGATAATTTGATGGGACATGGGAAAAAAGTAGATTCAGAAGGAAATAATAAACTTTTACGAAGTAGATTACATGTAAATGAAATTTATCTTAAAAAAAATAATTTTATTAGTAAAAAACAACCAAGAACAAAAATAGATAGTTTTACTGGGGGCGTTTTTTATGGGAATTTATTTGGTGATGAACCTATTTGGCAAATAGACAGAGCAAAGACGATGATTTCTATTAATTTGCGCATAAAAAGATGTACAGAACTAGAAGCAGGATTGATGTTATTGATTCTAAAAGATATGTGGTTAGGAAATTTAGCTATTGGTGGAGGTAAATCTATTGGTAGGGGTGTTTTTTGTGGAAATAATTGTTTAATAAATTATAGAGGAAATACTTTTAAAATAGAAAGGGAAAATGAGAATAAAATAATAGTAGCAGGAAAAGATGGTAAAGAAGACGTTAAAGAGATTTTAGAAAAATATGTTAAAGCATTGTGTGGTGAATTTTATGAAGAATAGTTTTTTTGATGAGGAAAATTGTTTAAAATGTAAAAAGATATATTCAATAAAAAAAGAATATATTTATGATGTAAAAGAATCATTAAATGAAATTTTAGAAAAAATAGCTATTAATGATTATAAGGTTTTAGTACAGAATGTAAATGAGATGAAATTTGGATATTATAGTGATCGACATTTTGTATTTAGTGATGATAGTAATATTATTCCTAAATATTTGATACAGATGAGATTATTTAATAAGTTAGAGGAAATCTTAATTTTTCGTAATAGAGATAAATATTATGTGAGAGTTATAAGAGATGAAGATAGAGAATATAGTAAATTAATAGATACTGTTGATAGTATATCGGTAATAATGGGAAAATTTCATAAAATTTTATCAAATGATTTTATAGAATTATTTGATAAAGGAAGAAAAATAAAAAAAATAATTCCTGTAGATAGGCAAAGTGATTATTATACATTAATTACGCGTAGTTATATTGAATATAATAATAGTACTGGTCAAGCTGGATATGGATACTACCGTTATGTAGATATAGAACCTGAGGAATAGTGATTGCAGAAATCATAAGTTGTGGGAGGTGAAAAAACAACTATTTGTTCTGTAAATATATAATGTATTATATTTTAATAGTTGTTTTTATATGAAAAAAAATATACCTAATTTAACTTTGGAAGAAAAAACTAGAGCACCTTATAATTTTGTACAATTGAATGATATAATTGTGCCATCAAGGTTAAATAAATATATAGAGATGGAGCAATTAAAGAATACTAAAATAAATTATGCTAATAAAAATGGAAAAAAAATATTAAATGAAGCTGGATATAAAGCTTTTATAAAAGATGGTAAAAAATATAGTGGTTATTTTGATGTAACTATAGAAAATATAACGCCTTTATATATTGGTGGGGAAAGTGGGTTATTAAGAGAAGGAATACATAAGGCAATTCCAGGAAGTAGTTTAAGAGGTTGTTTAAAGAATATTTTTAGAATAATAACTAATTCAGCTATGAGATGCAGTGAGAATGGAAATTTTAATGATGGTTTGTTTTTTTGGAGAAGTATTGCAAAAGATGATTTATTTTCTAAAGAATATTTAGAAGAGATGTCTATGCAGGATAGAGATAATAATAAAAGTATACCTAAAGCACGGGCAGGATTTCTGATAGAGTTTATGGGAAAAAAATATGTTTGTCCAGCTAACTTTGAGGTAATAAATAATACAACAAATATAAAAAAAGTATCAGAATCTCCATATATAATATGGAAAAATGATTATGTAGATATTTTTTCTGGAAATATAGATAAAAAAGATAAACGCTATTTTTATAGAATTACAAAACCTATATGGGATAAAAGAATAGCTATAGCAAATGATTTTATGAAAGCGTATAAACTAGATAGGAATAGAAATAGTAAAAATTTATTTAAATTAAAAGTAAATAGCACTCAAAGTATACCGAAAGGATTAAAATTTTTAGAATATGCCTTGAAGAAAAGATATAAAATCATTAGTCCATGTTTTTATTGTTTAGAAGATGGTGAAGTATGTCATTTAGGTTCTAGTCCATATTATAGGATACCTTACAAAAAAACAGTAGCTATGCATGTACCTACGGAACTAAAATTGCCTAAAATAGATTTTACAGATGCCATTTTTGGAAATAAAGAATATTGGGGAAGTAGAGTGTATGTTGAAGATTGTTATTTAAATGATGAAGAAGAAAAGAATGCATTTTATAAAAATTTTTATTTAGATGTAAGTAGTCCAAATCCAACAGCTTATCAATTTTATTTAAATGTAGATGAAAATGATAATGTACAAAATTGGAATGGCAATACAACTATTAGAGGATATAAGTTGTATTGGCATAAAAAAATAAATTGGAAAGGAAAACAGAAAGAAGATATATATAGAAAATATAGTAAAGTTATAATAAGACCATTAATAGATAAATGTCATTTTAATGGAAAAGTACGTTTTGAAAATTTAGATAAAGTTGAATTAGGAGCTTTGACATATCTATTTAAACTCGGCGAGGAAAATTGTTGTTATAAATTAGGTATGGGAAAAGCAATGGGATTAGGAAGTATAAAAATTCTAGCTGATTTATATTTGAGAGAAGATGAATATTATACAAAGCTTTTTGATGATAAGGGAAACTTTAAAGCATATAAATTAGAAGTTAATAAGCAAGAATATATAGAATGTTTTAATCAGTATATGTATAAAGTTCTAAATGAACATTCTAAAGAATCATTAGAGTTATATCAAAAAAGAATGAATAATTTAAAAATAATAATGGGAATAGAAAATATTAATGATAATAAATGGTGTCAAAAAGTTTCTTATATGGATATGAATAATGATATTGACAAAGAAATTTTAAAGAAAAAGATACCATTACCTAGTATATCGGAAGTAATAATGAAGTAAAAATATAACTTATCTAAAAAAGCTAGTACAATTTTGTACTAGCTTTTTTAGATAAGTTATATTTTTAAAGAAAGTTGTTAGCGATTTTATTTAATTATTTAATGTAATTAGCAATTAATTCTACAGCTTTATCTATGCCACAGCGACCTACATTGATTATCATGTCATAATCTGCACAATCACCCCATGTAGAACCTGTATAATAATTATAGTAAGAAGCACGTTTAGCATCTTCTTTTTTTAATGTAGCTAAATCTTTATGATAAACATTAGTGCCTCGTATTTTGCGGAATTCATCATCTGCACAAATAAAGAAGTGATGAGCATTTTTTACATCTTTCAAAATGAAATTAGCACAGCGACCAACAAAAATACCAGAATTTTTTTCAGCAAGTGCTTTGATAGCTTTTGATTGTGGAGTGAATAAATAATTATCGTCTTCTACATTCAAATCAGCAAACATAGTTTCATATGGAGAAACACTGCCATAGAGATTATCATATGTTAAATCTAATTCATCAAGAGAAACACCTTTTTCAAGATGAGCAGAAATAAATGCTACAAGTTTACGGTCATATAAAGGTATTTGTAATTGTTTAGCTAATTTTTCAGCGATTTCACGACCACCAGCACCATATTGACGACCAATAGTAATAATACAATTACTCATGAAATAATCCTCCTATTTATAAGAGAGCACCTACAAAAGTAGATGCTCTTTATTATTATTTATTATATTTATCTTTAATTAAGCAAAAGGATTTTCTGTTGGATACATCATAGTTTTTGGTTGATTGAAAGCGACATCTTCAACACCTAAGAATTTGAAGATACTAAATAAAGCTTTACCATAATGACCGAATGCTACAGCACCATGATGTGGATATTGTTTTTCAATGAGTACATGACGATAGAAACGACCCATTTCAGGAATAGCGAAGATACCGATACCACCGAAGGAACGAGTAGCAACAGGTAATACTTCACCTTCTGCTATATAAGAGCGTAATTGTCCAGCTGCATTGCTTTGGAGACGATAGAATGTGATTTTACCTGGAGCAATATCGCCTTCCAAAGTACCACGAGTGATATCTGGAGTGCCACCATTTTCAAGTAAACGATTTTGGATAAGCTGATATTTGATAGCACCTTTAGCGAGTTTGCACATAGGAGTATTACCGCAATGGAAGCCCATGAATGTATCTTTGAGGGTGTAGTTTTTATATTTTGGTGCAATATCTTCTTCAAATAAATCTTTTGGTACGGAGTTGTTGATATCGAGAAGAGTTACAGCATCGCCACTTACGCAAGTACCAATATATTCGCTGAGTGCGCCATAGATATCTACTTCACAAGCAACAGGAATACCACGAGATACAAGACGGCTATTTACATAGCATGGTTCAAAACCAAATTGAGATGGGAATGCAGGCCAGCATTTATTAGCAAATACTACATATTTTCTAGAACCTTTATGTTTTTCAGCCCAATCAAGTAATGTTAATTCATATTGAGCCATGCGTTTTAAAAGATCTGGATATGGATTAGCTGTGCCCATTTCTTCAGCCATATCTTTAACGATATCATCAATACGTGGGTCATCAGCATGTTCTTTATAAGAAACAAGTAAATCAAGTTCGGAGTTTTCTTCGATTTCTACGCCTAAATCATAAAGTGGTTTAATTGGGGCATTGCAAGCAAAGAAATCTTGTGGACGAGGACCGAAAGTGATGATTTTTAGATTTGCTACACCGATTAAAGCGCGTGCAACAGGATTAAATTCGTTGATCATTTCAGCGATTTCATCAGCAGTACCTACAGGATATTCTGGAATGAATGCTTTGATTTTTCTAAGACCAAGATTGTAAGAGCAGTTGAGCATACCGCAATAAGCATCGCCACGACCATTGATGAGGTCTTTGCCTGTTTCTTCAGCAGCAGCTACATACATTACAGGGCCATCGAATTTTTGAGCAATTAAAGTTTCAGGAGTTTCTGGGCCGAAGTTACCTAAGAAAACAACTAAAGCATTACAACCAGCAGTTTTAACTTCTTCAACTGCTTTGAGCATATCGATTTCATTTTCTACTACAGTTTGAGCTTCGAAAATTTCACCATATTGTTTAGTGTAAGCTTCAACGATTGCTTTTCTACGATTTTCAGAAAGAGAAACGATAAAGCAATCACGACTTACAGCAATGATACCAAGTTTTACATCAGGAATATTATTAAACATGAATATACTCTCCTTTTATATATACACTAATATATTTACGATTTTATTTTGTTATTGTGTTTTATGTGCTTAGGCACAATCAAGAACAATTAAAGAATATCATGTAGTAATGTTTTTGTCAATAATAATTTTTTAGAAAATTTATAATAATGGTTTAATGGAGAAAACGTCTTTTGGTAAAAAGTATTAGTCATTCAAAAAAACTTTAAAAGATAATATTTTTACTTATTTATAATAAAATAGAAAAACATATTAAAAAAATCTGAAAAATGCTAAAAATAAATATTGACGGATAAATTCAAAGGTGATATATTTAAAACAACAAATGTGCTTAAGCACAAAATGAGAGGCGGTAAATGATGAAATATTTATTAGGTTTAGATATAGGAACTTCAGCGACAAAGACAGTATTATTTGATGAAACTATGAAAGTTATAGCTTCAGCTTCAGAAGAATATCCAATGTATCAACCACAAAATGGTTGGGCAGAACAAAATCCAAAAGATTGGTATAATGCTTCCTTACATACAATTCAAGAAGTTTTGGCAAAATCTAAAATCAATCCTGAAGATGTAAAAGGCATAGGTTTATCTGGCCAAATGCATGGGTTAGTAATGCTTGATGAAAATAATGAAGTAATTCGTCCTTCAATTATTTGGTGTGACCAAAGAACAGTAAAAGAATGTGAAGAAATCACTGCTAAGGTTGGAGCTGAAAGATTGATAGAAATTACAGCTAATCCAGCATTGACAGGATTTACAGCATCAAAAATTTTATGGGTTAGAAATAATGAACCAGAAAATTATGCAAGATGTAAACATATTTTATTGCCAAAAGATTATGTACGTTTTTGCATGACAGGTGAGTATGCAACAGAAGTATCTGATGCAAGTGGAATGCAATTATTAGATATTCCAAAACGTCAATGGTCAGATGAGATTTTAGAAAAACTTGATATAGACAAAAATTTATTGGCAAAAGTATATGAATCTCCAGAAGTAACAGGACATATCAATGATGAATTTGCTAAATTATCAGGACTTAGCACTGATACAGTAGTTGTAGGTGGTGCAGGAGATAATGCGGCAGCAGCTATTGGTACTGGTATCGTAAAAGACGGTAAAGCATTCACTACAATTGGTACAAGCGGTGTAGTATTTGCACATACAGATAAATTAAGTATTGATCCAAAAGGTAGAGTTCATACTTTTTGTTGTGCAGTACCAGGTTGTTGGCATGTAATGGGTGTAACACTTGCAGCAGGTTTATCACTTAAATGGTTCCGCGATAATATAGCTGATAATTATAAAGCAAAAGCAGAAGAATTGGGAAAAGATCCATATGTACTCATGAATGAAGCAGTAGCAAAAATTCCATGTGGCAGTGATAGATTGATGTATTTACCATATTTGATGGGCGAAAGAACACCACATCTTGATCCAAATTGTAGAGGCGTATTCTTTGGTTTATCTGCAATTCATACAAAAGAAAATATGATGAGAGCTGTCATGGAAGGTGTAGCATATTCACTTAGTGATTGTTATGACATTTTGAAAGAAATGGGCGTAACAGTAGATGAAATGATGGCATGTGGTGGCGGTGGCAAAAGCCCAGTATGGCGTCAGATGCTTGCAGATATGTTTGAATGTGAAGTAAAAACATTGACTTCTGAAGAAGGTCCAGCATTAGGGGTAGCTATTTTAGCTGGTGTAGGAGCTGGAATTTTTAAAGATGTAGTATCTGCTTGTGATGAATTTATCAAAACAGGAACAAATTGCAGTCCAATAAAAGAAGAAAGTGAATATTATAAACAAGGACATGCTTTATACAAAAAAGTATATGCGCAATTAAAAGGTTGTTATCAGGATTTAGCTAAGTTATAAATTTTTATTTATGTATATATAGGAGGAGAGTTTTTATGGCAACGCAAAAAATATCATTAGGTGAAAAACTAGCTTTTGGTGCAGGCGACTGTGGTTGTAACTTTGTTTGGAATGTTTTAGCGTTATTTATGACTATTTATTATACAGATAGTGTAATGATTAGTGCAGCAGCTGTCGGCGGTATAATGTTAGCTTCAAGAATTTTTGATGGTATTAGTGATTTAGTAATGGGAGCTATATTAGATAAGACAAAAACAAGATGGGGAAAAGCTCGTCCATGGATTTTATGGTCAGCTCCATTTATGGCTATTGCTTTAATTTTAACATTTAGTGTGCCAGATATTAGTGAAACAGGAAAAGTTATTTATGCTTTTTGTACTTATTTTTTCCTTACAGTTATTGTTTATACAGCATCTAACTTGCCATATAATGCATTATTATCATTTATAACAGATGATCAAAAAGAACGTACATCCTTAAGTTCTATTCGCTTTTTTATGGTTAACTTTTTAGTAATAATTCTTTCTTTCGTTACACCACCAGCAGCTAAAGCTTTAGGTTGGTTTGGCATTACAACAATTTATGGTATTATAGCTATGTGTTGTTTATTAATAACTTTCTTTTTCTGTAAAGAACGTGTAGAACCTGTAGAAGTAAAAAAAGAAAATATAAGCTTTGTAAAATCTTTAGGGTATTTAGTTAAAAACAAATATTTTATTTATTTAGTAATAATTTTTGTTATTGATTATATTATGTTTGCAGTAAATGGCAGTAGCGGGATGTATTATGTAAAATACATTTTTCATGATGAAAATATATTTGGTATGCTTGTATTATTTGGCAATGTACCAATGATGTTATCCTGCTTATTCTTTCCTGTAATTGCTAATAGATTTGGTAAATGGAATTGTATGATTGGTGGATATGTAGTAATGATTATTGGTTTTGGTATTATTGCCTTATTCCCAGATAATTATTATTGTGCTTTATTAGGTAATGTTATTGCTGGTATTGGTAGAGCGCCACATAATGCAGGTTTATTTGCATTAGTTGCCGATGTAGTAGATTATGGTGAATGGAAAACTAATAAACGTATTGAAGGTGTAACTTATAGTGTAACTAGCTTTGGCATGAAAGTTGGTGCAGGTTTAGGTGGAGCAGTAACAGGTATTGTACTAGCTATGGGAAATTATGATGGTTCTTTAGCTGTACAATCTGCTAGTGCTATAACAGCAATAATGGCTATTTGTGCATATATTCCAATTGGTATTTGTGTATTAGGAATTCTAATTATGTTAACAGCTAATATTGATAAAATTTATCCACAAGTGGTAAGAGATTTAGCTATTCGTCATGCAAAAGGAAATTAATAGTATTTTTATTGTTATGGAGGCTTAAAAATGAATAATCATACTGTTATTACTATAAGTCGTCAATACGGTAGTGGAGGAAGAGAATTAGCAAATAAACTTGCAGAAAAATTAGGTTATAAATTATTTGATAGACAAATAATTCATTTGGCAGCAGCTCAAATAGGTATAGATGATTTGAGTGAAGATAATTTAAGAAACCTAGAAAATAATGTAACACCATTATCTTTGAGTTTTATACCATTTTTCAATTTTGGCAGTAGAAATACAGGCTTTAATAATGATGTTTTTATTAATGAAGCTAAAGCAATTAGACAATTAGCAAATGATAATGACTGTGTTATTTTAGGTCGTTGTGCTGATTTTATTTTAGAAGATTTACCAAATCATTATTCTTTCTTTATCTGTGCAAATGATGATTATAGAGAAAAAAGAGGAAAAGAAGTATATGATGGCAAATCTTTAAAAGAATTAAATGAAGAAGATAATAAGCGTGCTAATTATTATAAATATTATACAAAACAAAATTGGGGAGACCCTAAAAATTATGATATGATTATTAATACAAGTAAAGTATCTTTAGATAAAGCAGCGGATATAATTATTTCATATGTAAAATCTAATAAAAAATAGGTAGGTAAAGATTATGAAAATACAAAATCCAGTATTAAGAGGTTTTAATCCAGATCCTAGCATTTGTCGTGCAGGTGATGATTATTATATTGCAACATCTACATTTGAATGGTTTCCAGGAGTACAGATACATCATTCAAAGGATTTAGTAAATTGGCATTTAGTAGCACATCCATTAAATGAAGTTAAATATTTAGATATGAAGGGAAATCCTAATTCAGGTGGTATTTGGGCTCCAGATTTATCTTATGCTGATGGTAAATTTTGGCTTATTTATACAGATGTAAAAGTTGTTGATGGCATGTGGAAAGATTGTAAAAATTATTTGACTACATGTGATACTGTAGATGGAGTATGGAGTGATCCAATAGAATTAAATGGCTCAGGTTTTGATGCATCATTATTTCATGATATTGATGGTAAAAAATATCTAGTAAATATGTATTGGGATCATAGAGTATATAATCATAATTTTTATGGAATTTGTTTACAAGAATATTCTGTAGAAGAAAAACGATTAATAGGAAAACCAAAAATTATTTATAAGGGTACAGATATAAAATATACAGAAGGTCCTCATTTATATCATATAAATGATATGTACTATTTATTTGTTGCTGAAGGTGGCACAACATATCAGCATAGTGAAACAGTAGCTCGTTGTAAGACTATTGATGGTGAATATGAAACAGATCCAAATTATCCTTTATTATCCGCATGGAAAGAGCCAACAAATAAATTGCAGAAATGTGGACATGCATCTTTAATTGAAACTCAAAATGGAGAATGGTATTTAGCACATTTGACTGGTAGACCACTTGCTTTTGATAAATATCCTATTAGAGAAAGAGAACAACATGCTTACTGCCCATTAGGTAGAGAAACTGCTATTCAAAAAATTACTTGGGAAAATGGTTGGCCAGTAGTTGTCGGCGGTAAAGCTGGTCTTGAAGAAGTAGAAGCACCAAATTTACCAGAACAAAAATGGGAAAAAACTTATCCTGAAAAAGATGATTTTGATGATGATACATTAAATATAAATTTTGCATCACTTAGAGTACCATTAACAGAAGACATGGCAACATTAAAAGCAAGAAAAGGTTTCTTACGTTTATATGGTAAAGAATCATTAACATCATTATTTAAACAATCTTTTGTAGCTAGAAGATGGCAAGCTTTTAATTTTGATGCTGCAACAAGTGTAGAATTTGAACCAGATACATTTCAACAAATGGCAGGTATGGTTTGCTATTATAATACAGAAAATTGGACTACTGTGCATATTACATGGAAAGAAAATGTAGGTAGAATTATTGATATAGTATGTGCAGATAATGGTAATTTCACTATGCCTTTAGCTGGTAATGAAATTGCTATTCCAGAAGATGTGAAAGCAGTACATTTCAAAGTTGAAGTTAGATATGATAAATATTATTATTTATATTCATTTGATGGAAAAACATATAATAAAATACCGCTTGCATTTGATTCATATAAATTATCTGATGATTATATTAGAGGTGGCGGATTCTTTACAGGAGCGTTTGTCGGTATAAACTGTGTAGATATAAGTGGTATGAATAAACCAGCTGATTTTGATTATTTTATGTATAAAGAATTAGAATAATGTATTGATTTAATAAAAGCCTATTATGAATATAAATTTAAAAATATTATTCATAATAGGCTTGTTTTCTAAAAGTATATATTTAGAATTCTTAGGTAATATATGTTTATATAATTTGATGTATAATATGATTATATAATCATATATTATGGGAGATTAAAAATGGTTACGATAAAACAAATTGCGGACCTTTGTGGTGTCTCACGAGGAACAGTGGATAGAGTTATAAACGAACGTGGCAATGTAAAGCCAGAGACGAAAGAACTTGTGTTATCTATGGCAAAAGAATTAGGTTATAAGCCAAATCCAGCAGGAAAAGCACTATCTGCTAGAAAGAAAAATCCAGTGGTGGGAGTTGTGATTTCATCAGAAGGCAATCCTTTCTTTGATGATGTTATCAGAGGTATAAAATTAGCTGCGGAAAAATATGAAATTTATGGATTGAAAGTCATTTGGAAAAATATGAGAGGCTATGATGTAAAATCTCAACATGAAATTATGGAAGAGCTTAAAGATAAAGTAAATGCCTTGATTATTAATCCAGTAAATGATCCTGTAATTATAGATGAAATCAATGAATTTGTAGATGCTGGAATTTTTGTAGTAACAATAAATAATGATGTAGATAATTCCAAACGTCAATGTTATGTAGGTAGTGATTATACTAATGGCGGTGAAACAGCAGGTGCATTATTGCAGATGATTATACCAAATGGGGCTAATATAGGTATAGTCATGGGTTCATCAAAGGTATTAGGTCATAAGCAACGTTTAGCTGGATTTGAAGAAAATATAAATAAAAATCCTAAATTTAAAATAGTAGATATTCAAGAAAATGATGATGATGATATATCTTCATATGATAAGACTAAGATGATGTTGACAAAGCATAAAGAAATAAATGCAATATTTATTGTAGCAGCTGGTGTATATGGTGCTTGTAGAGCAGTGTTATCATTAGAAAAACAGAATGATTTAACGATAATTGCTTTTGATACAGTGCCAACTACAGTGGAAATGATGAAGAAAAATGTAATTAAAGCAGTGATTTATCAACACCCTTATAGACAAGGTCAAAGAGCTATGCAAATTGTTTTTGAATATCTAGTAAATGGTATTAGCCCTGATAAAAGTAGACATATAATGAAAAATGAAATAAAAATATTAGAAAATTTATGAGGTAAAGATAATGAAAAGTGTACATGATATTGAATTCAAGCAATATGGTAGAGTTTTAGACGTTGATACTGCTGAATTTGTAGCAACAATGAAAGCAAAAGAAGCTATTAAAGAAGGTGTAGTATATGAACCTTCTGATGCGGATTTAGAAGCATTACCTTTATTTAAACAGATGCAAGATGAAGTTTATGGCGGATTAGAAGTGGAATTTGGTTTTTGCAGTGGCTATAACAATAAATTAAATGCAGTAGAATATCATCGTTCTTCTGAAATCGATATTGCAGCTACAGATTTAATTTTGATGCTTGGTCGTCAGCAAGATATCGATTACACAAATAATACTTATGAAACTAAAAATATAGAGTGCTTCTTTGTACCAGCAGGTACAGCAGTAGAACTTTATGCGACAACTCTTCACTATGCACCATGTAAAGAAAATAATGAAGAATTCCGTTGTGGTGTAGTTTTACCAAAAGGAACTAATCTTCCATTGCAGGTAAAACCAGTTGAAAATAAAGGTGAAAATCAATTACTTTTTGCTGCTAATAAATGGCTTATTGGACATAGTGAAAGTGGCGTGGATAAAGATGGCGGCTTTATTGGCTTAATCGGTGAGAATACAACAATTTAATAAAATAAAAACTACTATAGATTTAATTTCTAAATTCTATAGTAGTTTTTTTATTTAAATATTATGTCTAAAAACTTGTGTTAGAGCATATTCCAATTTATCCATAGCAAGGTTTAACTCCTCAGGAGAAATAATTAATGGTGGTGCTAAGGTGAGTACACAACCTTGAGATATTTTAAAGCTCAATCCTTGTTCTATACATAAATATAAAACTTTTTCAGCTTGAATAGTAGCTTTTTCTTTTGTTTGACGATTTTTTACTAATTCAATTCCCAGTAAAGCTCCAATTAAGCGAACATCGCCGATACATTCAAATTTTGCTTTCATTTCTTTTGTGCGTGTATAAAGTATGGTTTCTAATTCTTTTACATGGGATAGTATATTATTGTTTTTAATATATTCGATGACTACATTACCGATAGCACAGCCTAAAGGACTTTTTTCATGTGTATAATGTCCAAGTGAAATATCTTGGCAGATATTGAATTCTTCTTTGCCAATGACAGCGGATAATGGATATAAACTACCACTTAGACCTTTACTATCTTCATCTAATAATTTTTTAGATTTTTCACTGAGAAATTTATCTTGCCATTGTTTTCTAGTAGCAGTTAAATTGATATCACCTTCAACTTGATTTGCTTTGATTTTATCTTCGGATAAAGTATGCATAATAAATCCTTTCTTAATGCTTGATATTTGGTATAAGATATCATAAGAAATGTTTTGCTGTAAATCGTGCAATTGTAAAAAGCTAATGAAATTTTTAGTAATATTTTTAATTAATTTATAATAAATAATATATAACGATTTAGATATATTTATGCTATAATAACACTAATGACTTAATGTTCATATTAGGAGGCATTTAAATGAAAAAGCAACTTTTAGCAATGATTTGTTCGGCATTATTTATGCTAGGAATAGGAGGAACTGCTTCTGCTGCTGAAGTATATCAGCCAGCTACAACAGCAAGTGTTGCTACTATTAATTATCAGTACGTATTAGCTAATATTCCAGAAAGTAAATCCATTCAGGAAAATATGAATAAACTTACTGAAGAAGCACAAAAAGAATTTGAGAAATCTGTTAACGAAAAAATGAGTCCTGCAGATATTCAAAAAGTTCGTGCAAGAGTAGCTACTGATTTAAGACAAAAACAGATTAATTTAGTAAAACCAGTACAGGAAAAAATTAATAATGCAATTAAACAAGTAGCTCAAGAACATGGATATAGCGTAGTTATTACTTCTGATGTAGCTTTATTTACTGCTGTTGATATTACAGAAGAAGTTTTAAATGCTGCAAAATAATTGATATTTTATAAAAATAAGCAGGTACAAATAGTACCTGCTTTTCTTAGATTAATTAAAAATAGAGGTGGAAATGATGGGTGAATTAAAATGGTGGCAAAAAACAGTTGTATATCAGATTTATCCTAAATCTTTCTGTGATAGTAACGGTGATGGTATTGGAGATATTCCAGGTATTATTAGTAAATTAGATTATTTGCAAGATTTAGGTGTGGGTGCTATTTGGCTTTGTCCGATTTATCCTTCACCACTTGTTGATAATGGATATGATATTTCTGATTATTGTAGTGTAGCTAAAGAATATGGGACTATGGAAGATATGGAAAGACTCATTTCGGAAGCAGATAAACACAATATAAAAATCGTAATGGATTTAGTATTTAACCATACATCAGATAAACATAAATGGTTTGAAGAGTCTAGAAGCTCCAAAGATAATCCAAAACGTGATTGGTATATTTGGCGTGATGGTAAAGAAGATGGTTCTGCTCCTACAAATTGGCGTAGTATTTTTGGCGGGTCAGCATGGACTCTTGATGAAAAAACAAATCAATATTATTTGCATACTTTTGCTAGTGCTCAGCCAGATTTAAACTGGGAAAATAAAGAAGTTAGACAAGCTTTATTTGATGCAGCTAATTTCTGGTTAGATAAAGGTGTTCGTGGTTTTAGAATTGATGCGATTGTATATATTAAAAAACCTAGTGAATTTAAAGATTTACCAGTAGATGGAGCAGATAATTTAGCTAGTATCGCTAAAGCTACAACTTATCAAGATGGTATATTAGATTTTCTACATGAATTTAGAGAAAAAGTTTTTGATAGAGCAGATATATTTACAGTAGCAGAAGCAGATGGTGTTTATCCAAGTGATTTTGATAAATGGATTGGCGAAAATGGTGCATTTGATATGTCCTTTGATTTTAGCCATATTCGCTTAGGTTTTGATGAAGATTGCACATGGCATAAACGCAAATCATGGAAATTAATCGATATTAGAAAATGTTTCACAGAAGATGAAGAAGCTACAAAAGATAATGGCTGGGTACCTGTTTATTTTGAAAATCATGATTTACCACGTTGCACAAATTACTTCTTCCCACAGGGAACAGATACAAAATTGGCAGCTAAATTTATTGCTACAATTTTATTGACTATGAGAGGAACACCATTTATCTATGAAGGTCAAGAATTAGGTATGACAAATATAAAATGGCCATCCATTAAAATGTATAATGATATTTCATCTATTGGTCAATATGAATTGGCACTAAAAGATAAATTGACACCAAAAGAAGCTATGAAAGGTGTTTGGAAATACAGTAGAGATAATGCACGCAGTCCAATGACATGGAATAGTGGCTCTAAAGCAGGCTTTACTACTGGCAGACCATGGTTACCACTCAATGATGAATATCCTAAATTGAATGTGGAAACAGAAACAGAAGATGAAAATTCTGTACTTAATTATTATAAAAATTTAATAAAATTACGTAAGCAATATCCAGCATTAATTGAAGGAGATTATGAAGAATTATTGTCATATAGTCCAGGTATATATGCTTATGCACGTACAACTAAAGATAAATCAGAACGCATTATTGTTATCGCTAATACAACAGCAAAAATTCGCGGTTATAAGATACCAGAATTAAAAGGTGCAACATTACTAGCATCTACTTATGGAAATCGCGAAGCAACATTATTGCGTTCTTATGAAGTAAGAGTTTATAAAGTTAAGAAATAAAATAAAAAATATCCTTATAAATAGAATTTCTATCTATAAGGATATTTTTTTTAGTTTGGAATAGCTTCAATAATAGTATCGAGCATTTTTTTGATATCAGAAGGAATAGCTTCAATAAAACGAGTTGGGATATTATCATAACCATAGTAACAGCCTGCTAATCCACCTGTAATAGCACCAATAGTATCACTATCTCCACCAAAATTAATAGCAGTCAGTACAGCATCTTCAAAATTATCTGTAGGCATAAAAGCATGAAGCATAGCTACAATACTATCATAAGCAGAAGCTGTTGGCTGTGTTTCTTCGTTTTTATAATCATAATACATAGTATTATCAATCATTTTATCCATATCTTGTTTATTTATATTGTTGTTTAAAATACGGAAGATAAATTGAGCGTAAATACGGCAAGCATTATCAGACTGGGTATTTACATGAGTCATATTAGTGATATCAAGAGCAGTAGTAACAGCATTGAATTCATCAGTATAATAAAGTGCAGGATATAAAGTATTTAATATAGCACCATTATCTACACTACCGCGATTGCTAAATAAATCCACTTGTCCAGCGGACTCTTGCCAACGAGCTTTAGGAATAAGATGTTTACCATGACCTTTAGACATTGTTTTATCAATACTGCGAAGAGTTGTATCACTGATATCTTTTGGTCTGCTGATAGCCCATTTTATGAAATTCTTGCCGATTTCAGCAAATGGATTTTCAGGATTTTTCATAATTCCATAAGCAGTAGCAAGAAGTAGAGCTGTTTCGTCAGTTCCTTCGCCTGGTTGAACTTGTAACCAACCACCGCCAATCATTTCTGTAACCTTGCCAAATTGAGCTTTGATTTGTTCTTGAGGCATGAATTCAAGTGGTGCACCGAGAGCATCACCGATAATTGCACCATATAAAGCCCCTTTAATTTTATTTATTTTTTCCACAAATTTTCCTCCAATATAAATTATTAACTAAATATATGATAAACTACTGGCACTATAAGAGCAAGAAGCATATTACCAACACGAATATGAATTATATTATTAAATGTTAAATTTATACCAATAATAGTGATTAAAATATTGCCAATATAGCAGATATCATTAATCATAGCAGTTGTAAGATAAGGTGATATAAAACTAGCACATAAAGTAATCAGTCCTTGATAGATAAATAAAGGCAAAGCCGCAAGTAAAACGCCAGCTCCCATAGTTGAAGCAAAAACCATACAAATGACACCATCTAAAATGGCTTTAGTCAAAAGTAAACTATAATCACCAGATAGACCATCTTGGAGTGCGCCAATAATAGCCATAGCGCCAATACAAATTACAAGCGTAACTGTTACAAAAGCATCGACGAATTTTGATTGTTCATCAGCATGTAAGATTTTTCGAGCAAATTCGCCGAGTTTTTCTAGTTTGGCTTCAATATTAATAATTTCTCCAATTAAAGTACCGATTAATAAAGAAAATATCATCAGCATAGTACCTGTAGTTTCTAAATGACCATCTTTGAATACAAGCATTTGAGAAAGTGTACCACCTATGCCGATGAATAAAACAGCTATTCCCATAGCCTGTAATAGTGAATCTTGTAGAGATTTTTTTATGCCTTTTTTCAAAAATAAACCAATACCACCACCGATAATAACAGCGATAGTGTTGGCGATTGTTCCAAGACCAATCACAAAAACACTTCCTTAAAAATAATTTTTTTAGAAATAAATATATTATAACATTTAATTTGAATATAGTTTTAGAAAAAATAACAAAATAAAAACCACTTGATAAATCGTATTATTTAGCAAGTGGTTTTTACTTTATATATTATTATTTATTATATACTATTTCTTTTTTTGACCATAATAAGCATTAGCACCATGTTTGCGGAGATAATGTTTATCTAATAATTCTTGTTGCATTGGTTCAAAATTATTGCCAATAGTTACAGCATGATAAGCCATCATAGCTACTTCTTCAAGAACAACAGCTTTTTTTACAGCTTTGATAGGGTCTTTTTCCCAAGTGAAAGGACCATGAGAATATACGATAACGCCAGGAACATCCATCATTTTGATGCCACGTTCTTTGAATGTTTCAATGATGACATTACCAGTTTCAGCCTCATAAGAGCCTGCGATTTCTTCAGCAGTCATAGGACGTGTGCAAGGAATAGGTCCATAGAAATCATCAGCATGAGTTGTACCGAGTGCAGGGATATCACGGCGAGCTTGTGCCCAAGATGTAGCATAACGGGAATGTGTATGTACAACGCCACCAATTTCAGGGCAAGCCTGATAAATTTTGATATGAGTATCTGTATCGGAAGATGGATTATAATCACCTTCAACTACTTTTCCAGTATTGATATCAACAACTACCATATCTTCAGCTTTCATAGTATCATATTCTACACCTGATGGTTTGATAACCATTAAGCCTTTTTCACGGTCAATACCAGATACATTACCCCAAGTAAAAGTTACCATATGATATTTTGGCAACATTAAGTTAGCTTCAAAAACAATTTTTTTCAAATCTTCTAACATTTATATACACCTCTTTTTGATTTAATGCCGTTCAGCATCTTTAATATTTATTATACATATTTTGCTTAAAAATAACAATATGTCATACAAGTTTTCTCGATAAAAATATTTATTTTATTTAAGAGGTTATTATGATATAAAAAAAGCAATAATCTAAGTATATATCTAGATTATTGCTGAAAAATTAATATTCAATTAAAACAATTTGACCACTTTCACGTGTTTTTTGCATATCAATAATACGTTGATTGCTACTGCCACGAAATTGTAAAGTTAGGTCTTTTTTTTCTATGAGGAAAGGTCCATCAATGAGTACATCTGTTTGATTGAGTAAGTCATCGATGTCAGGATTGTGCATATTTTGTAATTGTTCTAAAGTATAACCTGTAAATGTGGTGATATTAAGACCACGTTTATGAACTTCTTTGGCTAATTGTGCCAATGGTTTTGCTTGGAGAAAAGGTTCTCCTCCACTAAAGGTAACACCATTTAATAATGGATTTTCACAGATTTGTGAAAGTAAATCATCAGTATCGACTTCATGGCCGCCATTTACATCATGAGTTTGAGGATTATGACACTGAGGACAATTGTGATAGCAACCTTGAGTGAAGATGGTGAAGCGAAAACCCTCACCATCTACAATAGAATCATTGACAACGCCTGCAATCTTAATTAAGGCCATGTTTTACGCGGTCATGTTCTTCAGCACGTTTTGCATTGTTGAAGCGGTCTACAGTACCTACTAAATAACCTGTAATACGGCGAATACGTTCAAATTGAGCAGGTTGAGTGCGATAGTCAAGAGCGACTTCTCCATCACCAGCATCGGAAATAGTGAGGCTAGCGAGAGTTTCACTAGAATTTTCTTTAATATAATTGATATAATTTACGATTTCTTTTTCTGTAATATCTGTTAAACCATTAACTTTTACTTCTACACCATTAACTAACATTTGTATCACTCTTTCTATCGAATATTTTTGTTGATTTATAAATTTAAATTAAATGGAAGTTGCACTGCAACAATTATCACGCATACGTTTTAAAATAACATGGCGTTTATGGGCAGCTTCACTTCTACCACATTTTGGACATACTCCATTGATAATACCTGTATATCCGCAAACTGGATCACGGTCTACAGGGTGATTTACAGAACCGTAACCAATGCCGTTATCATGCATGCAACGGATAATAGCTTCAAAAGCTGTTAAATTCTTTGTAGGATCCCCATCCATTTCAATATAACTTATATGACCACCATTTGTTAAATTGTGGTAAGGTGCTTCAAGTTGTATTTTTTTGTAAGCACTGATTGGATAGTATACTGGAATATGGAAGGAATTTGTATAGTATTCTCTATCAGTAACACCAGGAATTGAACCATAGATTTTGCGGTCAATTTTTACAAAACGACCACTTAAACCTTCTGCTGGTGTAGCAATTAAAGAGAAGTTTAATTTTGTTTTTTGAGCTTCATCGTCCATACGTTTACGCATATGACCAATGATAGCAAGCCCTAATTTTTGAGCTTCAGCAGATTCACCATGATGCTTACCAATTAAAGCTTTTAATGTTTCAGCAAGACCGATAAAACCAACAGTTAAAGTACCATGACGAAGTACTTCACTTACAGTGTCATATTCACCAATATTATCAGAGTCAAGCCAGATATTTTGTCCCATTAAGAATGGGTAGTTTTTACCAATTTTAGCACATTGAATTTTGAAACGGTGTAATAATTGACGAATGACTAAATCAATCATATCATCTAAGGATTTATAGAATTTATTTATATCACCTTTAGCTTCAATTGCTAAACGAGGTAAGTTAATACTTGTGAAACTTAAATTTCCACGACCACATGTAACTTCACGAGTAGGATCATAAACATTACCCATTACACGAGTACGACAACCCATATAAGCTACTTCACTGTTGTAATCGTTAGGTTTATAGTATTTTTTATTGAATGGAGCATCTAAGAAACTAAAGTTAGGGAATAAGCGTTTCGCAGATGTCTTCATTGCTAAACGGAATAAATCGTAGTTAGGGTCATCTTTTTCATAGTTAACCCCTTCTTTTACTTTGAAAATTTGTACAGGGAAAATAGGAGTTTCACCATCGCCAAGACCAGCATCTGTAGCTAATAAGAGGTTTCTCATAGCCATACGACCTTCTGGAGATGTATCAGTACCGTAGTTGATGGAACTAAATGGCACCTGAGCACCAGCGCGAGAATTCATAGTATTTAAATTATGAATAAATGCTTCCATTGCTTGATAAGTAGCTGCATTAGTTTCATTCCATGCAGTATTTATAGCAAATTTATGAGCCATTTGAGTTGTTTGTTCATTTATTTCTTGATAATTATGTTCACGTTGATGTTTTGGTAAGAAATCAACTAGAAGTTTACCAAATTTATCAGCAGTGCTCATACTGATTTTTATAGGAAGAGTTTGTTCGATTTTTTTACAAAGTAGGCTAGCATCTTCAAGTTTCATATCAAGCATAGCATTGAAATAATAGCCGAGAGCTTTGTAGTATTGTTTACGATAAGTTTTAGCAACGCCTGGAGCCATGCAATAATCAAACATTGGTACAGCTTGACCACCATGCATTTCATTTTGGTTAGCCTGAATAGCAATACAAGCTAATGCAGCATAGGAACGAATATCATTTGGTTCACGTAAATAACCATGACCTGTTGAAAAACCATTTTTAAATAATTTTAATAAATCTATTTGGCAACAAGTTTCAGTGAGCATATAAAAATCCATATCATGAATATGAATATCGCCGTCCATATGCGCTACTGCAATATCTTTTGGCAAAATATGACTAGTAATAAAGTATTTAGAACCTTCAGAGCCATATTTTAACATAGTACCCATAGCTGTATCAGCATCAATATTAGCATTCTCACGTTTGATATCAGCATCTTTTGCTTTGGTAAAAGTAAGTTCATTATAGATATCCATTAAATCAGCTTTAGCTTGACGAAGTTTTGTATGTTCTGCACGATATAAAATATAAGCTTTAGCTGTGCTAGCAAAATTACCAGCGATGAGAACTTTTTCTACAGCATCTTGTATTTGTTCAACACCAGGTGTTTTTAAATTTTTTAATGCTTTAATAACATTATTAGTAATAGTAGATAATTGCTCTTTGGAAAATGTCTCATCTATAGATTCCATATTAGCTTTTTTTATAGCATCTGTGATTTTTTGTGCATTAAATTTCACAATATCTCCAGTGCGTTTCTTGATTGTTTTTATCATTGTAAGCTGACACTCCTAGTATATTTGACCATGAGCAAAATATACTATGCCATGGTTTTAATTCATTTTCTTTTATGTGCTGACAACGATTATACTATATACACGTATGAGTGTCAAACTAACCACAATATATAGTATGTGCAGTAAAATAAATTTATATACAATTTTAAAATAGGTATTGACAGTAGTTTGAGTTTGTATTGACTAAATAAAAAATGTACTATATTTAATTACCTATGAATTTTTATACAAATAAATAATATTTTTCCATTGACATAAAAGTTTTACATATATAATATATAAAAATTTTATGGATAGTAATTAAGCGATATTTTATTAATTTATAAAAAAAAAGACAGGTAAAAAACCTGTCTTTTAGGGGTTAATTTTTATTTTATTAAGAGAGAAATATTTATCATTTAATTTATAATTTATTAATAGAAGAAATCAAGGTTGAGGTAGAATCTATCTGCATCTGTGTCGGAATCGATATCTTTACCATCGAAATATTTAACACTTGCTAAGAGATTTTCTACAGGAACATAGCTAGCACCTATAGCAAAACCTTTTTGATTATTAAATACATCTTTATATGTTGTAGCAATAGTAACATCTTTACCGAAATGACGATAAGCAACATAAGCTCCCCAAGAACCAGGGTCAGCAATATTAGCATTTTTGTATTGAAGTTCTGCCATATAAGCTTGTTTGTCATCGGAATTATCAGATTTAGTATTTACAGCATATTGACCGAGTAAGCCCCAATTATTATCGAAGCGATATAAACCACCTACAGACCAGATATTCATTTTGTCATAATCATATACTGTTTGACCTGCCCATGTACCCCAATTTGTAGAGCCTGGTTCAATATTAGTCATTACAGCATACATAGCATTAGCATCGAATTTTTCGCTTTTATAATTAAATTGAGTTGCATAGAAATCAGCAGTGAAATCTTTTAATGTTTGACCAGGTAAAATATCTGGGTTATCATGACCAGGATTGTAACGACCTGCTAAAAGAGAAGTAGTGAAGTTTTTATCGCTACCACTTGTAATATCAATTTGAGCACCAGACATATGTTCATCAAGAAGCATACCATAAGTATCAAGAAGAGGAATTCTACCAGCAGTAACAGTAGTATTATGTCCGATAGGTCCTTTAGCATAAACACGAGCTACTACTGTTTTACCATTAGCATCTTCATCAGCTTTCATTTCATAATCGACACGAACATTAGCAGTCCATCCTGTATCGCCAATATAAGCTTTTGGTTCAAGACGGAACATTACTTGGCTAGTGTCATTATCATTATATTTTTTAGTATGTCCGCTCATTCTATCTGTGGCATCACTTGAAGCATCAACATAACGATAACGCAACTCACCTTTCCAAACAACATTATCGGATTTCTTTTCAAGATTAGCAACACGAACGCCAAGGTTATCAAGTTCATCTGCAAATTCAGCGGCTAATTTATCAACGAGAGCTTTATCAGCTTTTTCAAGATCTGTTTTTGCCATAGCACGAGCTACAATTTGAGCCATTTCATAGCGAGTCATAGTATTTTGACCTTGATATGTACCATCTGGATAACCATCAATAACACCATCAGCAGCAAGCGTAGAAACAGCATCATAAGCCCAGCTATCAGCAGGAACATCACTAAAAGGATTATTAGCAGCAAAAGTTGTACTAGCTGCACCAACAACTAAAGCAGCAGTAATTGCAGAGACAAGAGTTTTTTTAGACATTAATATTTCCTCCAAACGCGATAAATTATATTATAAATAATTAACTTTCATAATATAAATTAAAGAAAATATAGAGTGTCCAAGTTTCCTCTAAGGTTCAATGCTATAAATATGAAAGTCGATTTCTTTATCTGTTTGAATTTTATCATAATATGAAATAAATTTCAATATTTTATATAAATAAAAATTTTTATAAAATTAAATATAAAGAAATATTATTTATTAAATTAATCAATAATATTTCATTTTTATGATGAAATATTTCGTTTTATAGAAAAAATAATATAAAAAATTTTTTTATAAATAAATAAAAACTTATAAGTAAAATTAAAAGTAAAAATAAATATAAAAAAGAGCAGACATTAAGTCTGCTCTTTGTATATTACTATTAAATTTCAGTCTTACTGAGTGCTTATCAGAAGAAGAAGTCAACGTTAGCAAAGAATTTGCTAGCATCAGTATCAGTATCCATATCTTTACCATCGAAGTATTGGATTGTAGCAAGGATATTTTCAGCAGGAACATAGGAAGCACCTACTACATAACCTTTTTGGTTAGCTGCAGCATCATCATAAGTTGGAGCGATTGCAACATTTTGTCCAAGATGACGGTAACCTACATAAGCACCCCAAGAACCAGGATCAGCTACATCTGTACCTTTGTATTGAACTTCAACGATACCAGCTTTTTCATAAGCATCAGCATCAGTGTTTTCAGCATACTGACCAACTAATTTAACGTTGGAATCGAATGCATAGCTACCACCAACAGTCCAAATGCTAGCACTGTTATCATTGTAGCCACCAAGAGTTTCCCAAGAAGCTGCTTCAATACCAGTTAATGCAGTGTAACCAGCGTTAACTGCGATTTTTTCAGTTGGAGCATAGTCAAACTGTACACCATAGTATTCAGCAGTTACATCTTTAGCATTGAGGTTAGGATTAGATTCATGATCTTGGTTGTAACGACCAGCAGCTAAAGTAGTTGTGAATACATCGCTACCGAATGCAACAGTACCACCAGAGATACGATCATCAAATAACATACCTTGAGCAGTGAATAAAGGAACACGACCAGCTTGTACAGTAGCACCGAAGAGAGGTCCTTCAACCCAAGCACGATCAACTTCTACGTTGTTATCGTTTTCATCAGAGGAAAGATCCATTTCATAGTCTAAACGAGCATTAGCTGTCCAACCGGAGTTACCGATATAAGCTTTTGGTTCAAGACGGAATAAAACTTTGTTATAAGTTTCATCAGCTTTTGCATCATGATTTTCATCATAATAACGATAACGGAGTTCTCCGCCCCATTTAACGTTATCGGATTTCTTTTCAAGATCAGCAACGCGAACGCCGAGGTTATCAAGTTCTTCAGCAAATTCAGCAGCTAATTTGTCAACGAGAGCTTTATCAGCTTTTTCGAGGTCAGTTTTAGCCATAGCACGAGCTACGATTTGAGCCATTTCATAACGAGTCATAGTCTGTTGACCTTTGTAAGTGCCATCAGGGTAACCATCGATAACACCATCAGCAGCAAGAGTAGTAACAGCATCATATGCCCAGCTATCAGCAGGAACATCGCTGAAAGGATTTGCAGCAGCAAAAGTTGTGCTAGCAGCGCCAACTACGAGAGCGGCAGTAATTGCAGAAACAAGAGTTTTTTTAGACATAACAAAACTCCTCCTATAAAATATATTTTTTGTTCAATAGAAAATATATTGTTAGGAGAAATGATTGTGTATGAGTATCCACGTTTCCTCAACTTTTTTTCCTCTGCTCAATATATTCTTTTCTTGAACTACTAAAATGATAGCATAAAGATAAAAAAAATGCAACTTTGTAATAGAAAGATTATTTTTAATTATTAAATAATAGCGAAAAAAAGGTGGTTTTATTTGTTGAAAATAGTAAAATTTTAAAATAAATAAAATAAAATTTAATGAATGTGGATGGTTTTTAGTGCAAATAAATTAATATTAAGAAATAAAATATCGGAATGTGTGATTTATTAAAATCAAATTAAAATTTAATTAAAAAGTAAATTAGAGATAAAAATGGTGATATTTAGTATAATAAAATTTAAGAAGTAGATGATTTATTTATATTTTTGATATTGATTTTTAAGAATTTAGGTGGATATATGGAAAACGCAATTGAATATATTTTTAGAATAATTTTATCAGCGATATTAGGTGCACTTATTGGTTATGAAAGACAATTTAAACATAAATCAGCAGGACTTAGAACGAATATTTTAGTGTGTATTGGTTCGTGTTTAATTATGATTTTATCAAATTTATTGTATGAGCAAGTAGAGGGAAAAACAAATGCTGATCCTGCAAGATTAGCTGCACAAGTTGTAAGTGGTATAGGTTTTTTAGGTGCAGGAGCTATTATTAAAGAAGGTGTGAATGTAATTGGTCTTACAACAGCAGCCTGTATATGGGTAGTATCTGGAGTTGGCTTAGCTGTGGGTGCAGGATATTATATAATTGCTGTTTTTGCTTCATTGTTAGTGTATATAATATTAGAGATTTTATCGCAAATGGATAGTTGGTTAGTGCCAACTGATAATATTATGATAAAAATAAGAATGATCAATGATAGTGAAAAGATAAAAGAAGTCTATAATGCATTATTAAAATTAGGTTTAAAAAGTAAAAATTTTTCAGTAGTATTTGTCTCTGAAGATATTGTAGAATTAAATATTTTGATGTTTAATCCACATAAATTAAAATTGGCAGAGATATCGGCATATTTCACTTCTATGGAAGGTATAATAAAATCTATAGAAATTCATTAAGTTTTAGAAGGATTGGGAATGATAAAATTCTTAATCCTTTTTTTGTATACGAAAAATATAAGAAAAATATTTATATGAGTTTCAAGAGTGCAAAATACTTGTCATTTCTATAAAAATGATGTATACTAGGAAAAAATATTTGTCTTTATATTGTGCAGTTTTAAAGGAGTTGTATTATTTTGTTAAGTCGTATTGGAAAAAAATATCAAGAAATGGCATTATTAAAATTGATAATTTTAGGACTTATTATTGGGATTTTTATTGCCGTAGCTGTGCCAACAGCAGTTCCAGCTGTTGCTATTTTAGGTGATTTATTTGTTAAAGCTTTAAAAGGAATAGCACCTATCTTAGTATTTGTACTTGTAATGAATGCTATGGTACAAAAAAATGCAGATGCTAGTGCATCTATGAAACCTATTGTTAAGTTGTATGTACTTGGAACATTTTTTGCTTCTTTAGTAGGTGTATCTATGTCATTTTTATTTCCTACTACATTACAATTACAAGTTGCAGATGCTACAATAGCTCCACCAAGTGGTATCGTAGAAGTTTTACATAATTTACTTATGAGTATCGTTGATAATCCTGTTAATGCTTTAGTTAATGCAAATTATATTGGTATTTTAGCTTGGGCTATTTTAGCAGGTATAGCATTACATGCTTCTTCTGATAAAACAAAAACTATGATTGCTGATTTGGCTAGTGCTGTTACAAAAATTGTAAAATGGATTATTCGTTTTGCTCCTTTTGGTATTATGGGCTTAGTAGCAAATGCAGTAGGAACAAGTGGCGTTGGTGCGCTTTTAGGTTATGCTCATTTACTTATTGTTTTACTTGGTGCGTTTTTCCTTGTGGCACTTGTTATGAATCCATTGATTGTATTTTTACACATTCGTCGTAATCCTTATCCATTAGTATTTGCTACTCTTCGTGAAAGTGGTTTATATGCATTCTTTACTCGTAGTTCTGCTGCTAATATTCCAGTAAATCTTTCTTTGTGTAAACGTCTTGGTCTAAATGAAGATACTTATTCTATCTCTATTCCACTTGGTGCAACAATCAATATGTCTGGTGCTGCTATTACAATTGCTATTCTTTCCCTAGCAGCTGCTCGTACACTTGGTATTGAAGTTGATATTTTAATGGCATTATTATTATCCATAATCGCTACAGTTGGCGCTTGTGGTGCTTCAGGTGTAGCTGGTGGTTCATTATTACTCATTCCAGTAGCATGTGCATCTTTTGGTATTAGCAATGATATCGCAATGCAAGTTGTAGGTGTAGGCTTTATTATTGGTGTGCTCCAAGACTCTTGTGAAACAGCTTTAAATAGTTCTAGTGATGTATTATTCACTGCAACAGCAGAATTTGCTGCTCGTTCTAAAGAAGGAACTCTTGATGTGAAAGATATGGTTCCACAAAATAGAGCTTGATAATAATTTATAAATGATAATAGGCGACATTTTAAGCTTTAATTGCTTTTAATGTCGCTTTTATTTTTACTTTTATTTAAAATAAAAAGGACTTAGTTTTATAAAACTAAGTCCTTTTCTATAAGTAGCTTAAACTACATTAATTTATGTTCAAGTTCTTGTATTTTCTTTTTATGATGTTCAATGGCAAATTTTAAATGACTTTGAACTTCATCGCTAGTAGCTTGTTTAAAAGCTTCTTCTAGTTTAGCTAGGCGAGTCCTAACTTCAAGAAGTTCATCGCTCAATACGGTTTTTTCATTTAAACCAATGCCATAAACAGTTCTGATATCATTCAATATAATATCAGCATAACCAGGTTCAGATGATACAGTTTCAAGATATTTTGCTAATTCATAAATGATACTATAAGGATCTTTTCCTTCATTTAACCATTTTAACAAATTCATCTTGATATTTTGCTCTTTACCATGAGCAGAATTAATATTATCTGTCATTATTATAATGCTGTTTGAAGATATTCTTTAATAGCGTTTCCATCTTCCATAGTCATAACAGTGTCTAAAGCAGCTTTAGCTTGAGCAGATGTTATGGAACGGATTTTTTCTTTTACGCGTGGAATAGATGGAGCACTCATGGAAAGTTCGTTGATACCCATTGCCATTAAGATAGCAGCAGCATTAGGGTCACTAGCCATTTCACCGCACATACCTACCCAAATATTATTATTACGAGCAGACTCAATAGTGAGTTTAATGAGGCGAAGAACAGCTGGATTGAAGTGATTATAAAGATAACTTACATTAGTGTTAACACGGTCAACAGCAAGTGTATATTGAACAAGGTCATTAGTACCAATGCTAAAGAAATCAAGGTATTTAGCAAGTACAGGAGTCATTACAGCAGCTGCTGGAGTTTCAACCATGATACCAAGTTGAACATTATTGGAGAATGGTTTTTCTTCATGAGCAAGCTGTGATTTAGCTTCTTCGATAATTGCACGTACTTGTTTTACTTCTTCTACGTTGATAACCATTGGGAGCATCATTGCTGCTTTACCATAAAGACCAGCACGTAAAATAGCTTTAACCTGTGGCATAAATACTTCACGACGGTTTAAACAAATACGAATTGCACGGTAACCTAAGAAAGGATTTTCTTCTTCTGGGATATTTAAGTAAGGGAGTGGTTTATCGCCACCGATATCCATTGTGCGAATTACACATAAATGACCATTACATTTTTCAATAGCTTCTTTATATGCTTTAAATTGAGTTTCTTCATCAGGAATAGTATCTCTACCCATGAATAAGAATTCAGAACGGAATAAACCAACGCCTTTAGCACCAAATTTCATAGCAGCTTCAACGTCTAAATGAGTGCTGATGTTAGCCATAAGGTCAACTTCTACACCATCTTTAGTTACTGTAGGAAGTTTGGAAAGTTGAGCATAATGTTCTTTTAAGCGGCGTTGTTCTTCTAATTTTACCTGATAGGAAGCGATTAAATCTTCAGTTGGTTCAACAAAGATTTCACCAGTTTCACCATTTAAGATAACTTCAGCATTATCAGGAATATCTTTAATTTTATCGCCAAGACCTGCAACAGTAGGGATAGCTCTTGCTTTGGCAATGATTACAGCATGGCAAGTAGTACTACCATTACCTAAAATTACACCAGCAATTTTTTCAGTAGGAATGTTAGCGATAACAGATGGTTCAATTTCTTCTCCGCAGAGAATTACAGCACCACCATCAACTGTTTTTTCTTTAAGACCTAAAATACGTCTTGTTACGCGTTTACCAACATCGCGGATATCTACAGCACGTTCACGGAAATAAGTGTCGTCCATTTGTTCAAAGATAGATGCATTTTCTTCAGACGCTTCAAGTACAGCTTTTGGTGCACTTCCACAAGCGCCGAGTTTTAACATAGCATTTTCTTCGAGCATAGGGTCTTGTACCATCATACGATGTGCTTCCATAATGCCTGCTTGTTCAAGCATGCCTTTATCACGAAGTGTTTTAATATTTGTTTGAAGTACTTCAGCTGCATAAGCTAAAGCTTCTTTAATTTTTGATACTTCTTCTTCAGCAGTTCCTGGAGTGTAAGCATCAATATAAGATTGTAAATCTTCTCCGAGTTTCATTACTTTGGCAATAGAAATACCAGTAATAACTCCTTTTCCTCTTAATTCGTACGGCAAAGTACAAATCCCCCTCTCTCATTAACTCTCAGTTTAGAAATTATTCTTCACCGAATTTGTTTTTGATGAGACCAGTAAGAGCATCAAGAGCTGCTTGAGCGTCGTCACCTTCAGCACTGATAGTGAGTTCAGTACCCTGAGTAAGACCAAGGCTCATGATCATAAGAATGCTTTTAGCATCAACAGTTTTACCTTTAGCAGTAAGTTTGATTTTGGAGCTGAATTTGTTAGCTTCCTGTACAAACATAGATGCAGGACGTGCATGTAAGCCAGTTTTGTTTTCAATAATAAGTGTAGTTTCCATTATAAATAAACCCCTCTCTTAATACATCATAGAACATAATTGTATATTTAACATTATCGTTTGAAAATTATGTCTTTGTTAATTATAACTAAAAATTGCAAAAATGACTAGTGCATTTTGGAAAAAAATAAGAAATTTTCTAAAAAAACTTTAATTGAACATCATTTCTGTCATTTCCATAACTAAAACATAATAAATCAAAAGAAATGTTATTTTTAAATATTGGTTTTATAACGGATTGACATACTCCCCATGCCTAAAGGCAGGGGATTCTTGGATACAAACGATACTTGCCTACTAAAATAGCAGGTCTTACTATAT
>NZ_CFQVBI010000021.1:0-1669 GCF_986095205.1 Megamonas sp.
ATCGCTTAGAAGTGGGGGCTTCTTGTTCGATACAACTTTTGTTGTAAGCATAAGCAAGCTATCCCCGTGCATCCCACGGTTCTTTATTTTTTATTTTATCCTAAGACTATTCTCATGCCTTCATTTCTTATATTTATCGCTGCATTTATGTCTCTATCATGCACTACTTTACAATTTGGGCATTTCCATTGTCTTATAGACAAATCTTTTACTTCTTTATTTTTATATCCACAATTACTACAAATTTGCGAACTTGCAAAATATTTCCCTACTTTTACTAATTTCTTTCCTACTTCTTTACTCTTATAATCTAAAAAATTTACAAACATTCCCCAACCATTATCCATTACTGATTTTCCAAAATTTAATACTTGACTTAATGCCTTCATATTTAAGTCTTCTATACAAACACAATCAAATTTTTCTATAAGTTTTTTGGATAATTTATGTAGAAAATCTTTTCTTTGGTTTGCTACTTTTTCATGAACTATCGCTAGTTTTATTCGTTGTTTTTCTCTATTCTTACTTCCTTTTTCCATTTTAGAAAATTTTCTTTGTTCTCTTGCTAGTTTTAGCTGTTCTTGTCTGTAGTATTTAGGATAATTTGCATATATTCCTTCTGAATCAACATATAATTCGTGCATGGAAAAATCTAATCCTACAAAAGTTTTTGACTTCTTTTCGATTACTTGGTTTTCATATTCGAAAAGAATACTTGCAAAATACTTTCCACTTGCGGATTGACTTATTGTTACAGATTTTAATTTGTAATTATCTGGAATATTACGATGTATTTTTATTTTAATTAGTGATTTTATCTTAGGTATTTTTAGATAATTATTCACTATTTTTATATTATTATTTACATTATTAGTGGTATATGCTTTTTTTGTTTTTCTTTTGGCTTTGAATTTTGGAAATCCTATTTTAGTATTTTTGAAAAAATTATCATACGCAGTCTCTAAATTTTTCTGTGCATTAGTTAATGCTAAACTATCTACTTCTTTAAGCCAAAGATATTTTTCTTTATATTGAGCAGGAGTATTATGGAGCATTCCTTTCGTTTTTTCATAATAAGATATTTTATCTGCAAGCATTTGATTATAAATAAAACGAGTACAACCAAATGTTTTAGCAAAGAAAATCTTTTGTTCTTCACTAGGATATATTCTAAATTTGTATGCTTTTTTAGATAAACTATCTGACTTAGCTTTTCTTATCATTTTTTATACCCTGACTTTCAATATATTTCTTAAGAATATTTATTGGCGCACAGCCTGTAGTGAGCAAACAAAAACTTTGACTCCAAAAATATTCTTTCCATAATTTTTTACGAATACTTGGAAACTCTTTTTTTATAAGTCTACTACTAGCACTTTTATAAGCATTTATAAATTTACTTATTTCACTTTTAGGATGAGCTCTAAATAATATATGAACATGATCTTCATCATGGTTCCATTCTTGCAAAGTTATATTATATTTAGGAGATATATACTCAAATATTTCTTTAGCTCGTGAAGAAATGTTGTCATCAAAAACTTTTCTTCTATATTTTATGACTAATACTAAATGATAATTTAGCAAAAATACTGAATGAGCATTGTTGTCTAAATTCATTATAATCACCACATTTTTTTATATTCGACCAATAAGATTATCTCATAAA
>NZ_CFQVBI010000022.1:0-3860 GCF_986095205.1 Megamonas sp.
AAACAATGATATCGAATCATTGTTTTTTAGCGAGCTTATATCCCCATAAATAAATTTAGGGGCTTTACGCTCGCATTTGGTAATTTTTATTTATTAATCAATTAACTTATTTAGATTAAAGCCATCATTATTTTTCACGGCTTCATATACGTTAACCTTTGCTATACTATCATGAATTTTGATGTAATGTTTTATTTTAGCCATTAAATCTTTATTTTCTGTTCTTATAATCAAATTCGGAATTATATATTTTTGCAATAAAACAACAAATTCAGCATATAAATCCTGCCAAGTATTATTTAAATAACTTTCAGGCTCTTTAAAAACAATTATTTTAGGTTTTGCCCATTTATGACCACAAAAGAAATATCGTTCTAATAAGATTTTAAAATCCACAAAGCATCGTAAATCTCTAGGAGCATCTGTCATATTAATTTTTTTATTTAAGTATTTATAAACAAGATAATATTCTTCATTTGAATCTTTTTCAATACTATCTACTACTTTATCTAAAATATCATAAAATTTATTAATTATATCTTCATTGATACCATAAACTTCTAGATTTTCTCTATCAGATACATCATTTATCAAAGAAACACTATTTCCATTTGATACAAAACAAACTTCTAATACTCTTTTATATAATTTTTTCTCGCTATAAGTGAAGTCTTTTCTATAACCATTTGTTAGGATATCACAAATACCCAACGACTCCATGTTCATTACTGCATTACTTTTATTTGAAACTTTTATTTCTATGCATTGACGCTCCTCCTGTATAAATCTTTTTATCTTATCATCTTCAATAAATTCTATTTGCATATCGCTATTTTCAAAAGAAACCTTAGGCATAAATTCTGTTTTTATCTTTGTTTTAACTATCTCTATGAAACTTTGCTGTAATTTATTATGTAATAACTGGTTTATCTTATCTAAATAATCTTTGATATTTATTTGTTTTGCTATTGATGATTTCTGATTTAAGATAGTATCAAATATATTTAAAATCTCTCTAATTTCTTCTTCTATAGTATTATACAAACGAACTTTTTTTCTAAGCTCTCTATCAAATTTATTAAATAAATATAACTTATTTGTATTTGATAAAGAATTAAAACTATCATTTTCTGTACATATTTCAACAACTTCAAAGGCTCTATGCTCATATAACTTATCTACATAATGACTCAATAAGATATCGCTACAAAAAATCACATTACCAATAATATCAGAAGGTACATTTTTTGAAGTTAAGATAATTGTTATACCTTCTAATTGCATGTCTGCTTTTTTTATCTTATCTACATTTTTTAATTTTATCTGCATAAGAAAACCTCCCATAGATAATATCAATCAACAAAATATACAATTTGCCTAAAACTATTTTTATCCTTTAATGCTTTTTCTAACAAATCATTTTTCTTTAACGCTACAAATAAAGCTACTGCTTCAGCCTGACAATTTAATGATTTTTGCGGATTAAATTCTATATCTGTAAATGCATCAAAATCCATGATTGCTTCTGCTAATTCTTTATTAGAAATTAAAGCATTTATATATAGCCAACTATAAAAAAAAGTTTTTGGTCGTGAAATAAATTCTTCTCCTTGAAAATTAAAACCTATTATAGAGCCACTAGTTTTTAATCTTTTATCTTTTTTAGCTTCTTTTGATGAAACATATAATAAATCAGTATATGGTCCACCTTTTTCAAAAACTTTACTTGCTTGAAAAGCTGCTTCTACCGAAAATAAATCTTCTCCATTTTTATTTTTTACCATTAAATTAAAAGCACTTAATGCAACACCTAATGGATTTTCCGATTTACTAGAGATTTCCAATATTTTACTATTGGGATTTGATACCATAAAAACTTCATGTAAACTTTTTATATTCTTTTGTTTTTGTTTTATGGAAGTACCCTTAGAATATTCAAAATCTATCATTTTACATTTACAATACGGTTTAGTATCTGAAACAATATAAACAGGTCTTTTTGCCATGATAAATACTCCTAATTATATTCAATAAAAATTTTTAAATATTCAATAATATACATACCTATAATAATAAATTCTTTTTTTATAATAAAATTCCTTTAAAAACATATGAAATATAAAATATTAAGCATGAACCATATATTATACAATTCATGCTTAATTATAATTTTTAAAAATATCAACTTATATTTTGAGATTTATTAGCAACCAAATTTACAAATTCAGCATTTGATATCGAAATACGATATCCATCTAAAGCATATAAAACATAATCTTCTATAAATATAATAATCGATTTTGGATTTAAAGCATATGATATATCTTTCATATCTTGAGAATACCATATTATTACTGTACCTTCTTTAAAATCTATTATTTCATCAGGCTCGCCATGTTCTTTTGACATTTCTTTTTTTACATTTTCATACTGTTCTGATGTTAGTTCTTTTATAAAAGGCATGTTTATTGCTATCAATCCATTGATAAAACTCTTAATCGTATTTGTATACTCTGATATCTTTTGACCATATAGCGAACTAAATTTTTCTGATGTTTCTATTTCCCTAATATATATATCCTTATGTTCAAATAAATTCTTCATTTTAGCCCTAGGTATATCTATAAACTCTAGTTCTGCTTCATATTCGCCTCTATAGTATGCCTCTAAATCTTCTATAAATTGGCGTTTTTCTTCTTCAGTAAGCTCGTCTTCACCATATGGAGCACAATCATATATATATCCATAGTCATATGTTGTTTCATATTTTTCTTTATCTAAATTTATCATAAGCTTTATTAAATCAATAATATCTATTACTAAATCGTATTTTCTAAAATATCTTAAAGCCTCAAAGATACATTGCATATTATATTTATATAAAATTTTAGTAAATTCTTTAGAGTTTAACGCATATAAATCAGACTCTACACGCCAAACTATTGTAACACCGTTTGTAAAATTTTTTATCTCATCATATTTACCATATTTTTGAGATAATTCCTCTTTTAAATTTTCAAATTGTTCAGGTGTCAATTCTTCAGTAAAAATATACTTTTCTGCCATTGCACCACCGCAAGAACAACATTCAACGCTAAAAACATAAGGCAAAATAGGATAACCAAAAACTGTTTGGGATGATATCTTTTTCTTCATAAGATATATTTCAAATTCATCTTTAAAAAAATTCTTCATATAATATAATTTAAAATCATTACATGGATAATTTTTATAATCACAATATTCAATAAAATCAAAAAGAGATGCAATTTTAGTTGTTGTTTCTTTGGTCATAATAAAAATCCTTTCAAAATAAAACTATAATCATAAATTCTCATTACATATTCCTAAAAAATCAAAACACAACATAAAATTTAAAAATCTTATAAAAATACTAAGCATGAACTACATATTTATATAATTCATGTTTAGTATAAAGATATATAGTAACTTATACAAATATTAAATTATACTTTTAGGAAGATTAGTAATAATATTTATAAAATCAATAATTGATATGGATATATTATATACATCTAAAACAGCTAAAACATCATTTTTTATAAATATTGTAACAAATTTTGAATTTAAAACATATAATCTTTTTTCATCTTCAAAATACCAAACAATCACTGTTTCCTCTTTAAAATTCTTTATTTCATTAGGTTCACCTTTTGGGAGATATTTCTTTTTTTACGCTCTCCTACTGTTCTGATGTCAATTCTTTTACCAAATGCGAGCGTAAAGCCCCTAAATTTATTTATGGGGATATAAGCTCGCTAAAAAACAATGATTCGATATCATTATTTTTTATTGTATTATATTTTTAACAGTTATATAATATTTTTATGAAATATAAA